>JACCVK010000093.1 GCA_013698195.1 Actinomycetota bacterium
CCTCGCGACCGCGAACGTCGTCGGCGGCTGGTTCGTCACCGATCGGATGCTCGGAATGTTCAAACGGCGGCCCGAGCCGCACCGAGGGGACGATCACGGCGACAGCCGGGGTGACGGCAGGTGATCTCCGACCCGGACGTCGTCGCCCTTCTCTATCTCGTCACGATCGTCTGCTTCATCGTCGCGCTCCGCTTCCTGTCGTCCCCGAAGCACGCGCGCAAGGGCAACTGGGCCGGTGGCGCGGGAATGCTCGTCGCAATCGCGACGACACTCCTGCTCGACGGGCTCGGGAACTGGGTGCTGATGATCGTCGGACTCGCCGTCGGAACCGTCGTCGGCGTGATCGGTGCCAGAAACGTGCGGATGACCGCGATGCCGCAGATGGTCGCAATCTTCAACGGGGTCGGTGGCGGCGCGGCAGCGCTCGTCGCGCTCGCCGAGTGGCATACGGCGATCGATCCCGCACGTGACGAGACCGTGTCGGTCGTGCTGTCCGCCCTCATCGGGTCGATCTCGTTCGCAGGCTCGGCGATCGCGTTCGCGAAGCTCCAGGAGCTCCTCAGCGGCCGCCCGATCGTGTTCCCGAGCCAGAACATCGTCAATGCGCTCGTTCTGCTCGGCGCCGTCGCGCTCGGCGTGGCGGCGATCGCCGGTGTCGAAGGCGAATGGGTGCTTGCGGCGCTGATCGGACTCGCGCTCCTCTTCGGCGTCATGTTCGTGTTACCGATCGGCGGAGCGGACATGCCGGTCGTCATCTCGCTGCTCAATGCCTTCACGGGCCTCGCGGCCTCGGCGACAGGGTTCGTGCTCGACTCGACCGTACTCATCGTCTCGGGAATGCTCGTCGGCGCCGCGGGCACGCTGCTGACGCTGCTCATGGCGAAAGCGATGAACCGCTCGGTCGCGAACGTCCTGTTCGGGGCCTTCGGCCAGGTGCAGACGGGCGTGGGTGGCCCACGCGCCGACGACGGGCGGACGGTGCGCGCGACGACTCCGGAGGACGTCGCAGTCCAACTCTCCTTCGCTCGCAAGGTGATCGTCGTCCCGGGCTACGGGATGGCCGTCGCGCAGGCGCAGCACGACGTGCGCCAGCTCGCAGACGTGCTCGAGGGACGCGGCGTCGACGTCAAGTACGCGATCCACCCCGTTGCCGGCCGCATGCCCGGGCACATGAACGTGCTGCTCGCCGAGGCGAACGTGCCGTACACGCAGCTTCAGGAGATGGACGAGATCAATCCCGAGTTCCCGCAGACGGACGTTGCGCTGGTCATCGGCGCGAACGACGTCACGAATCCCGCCGCTCGCAGCGACACCGGCAGTCCTATCTATGGGATGCCGATCCTCGACGTGGACAAGGTGGCGAGCATCGTCGTCTTGAAGCGTTCGATGCGACCCGGCTTTGCAGGCATCGACAACGAGCTCTATCTCGACCCGAAGGCGACGATGCTCTTCGGGGACGCGAAGGAATCGGTGCTGAAGCTCATCGCTGCGGTAAAGAGCGCATAGGACGCGGTTGCCTCCCCCGCGCCGAGCATGAGCGTCGCAGTCTTCGGCGCGGCGGACGTCGGGCGGGCGGTCTCGCCGCAGGAGGCCTACGCCGCGGTGCGGGACGCGTTCGTCGGCTACGAGCGCGGCGAGTGGACGATGCCGCCGAAGGTATACGTGACGAACTACCCGGCGGGCGACTTCCGCGCGATGCCCGCGATCGGCGGCGGGCATGCCTTGCTCAAGTGGGTGACGTCCTTTCCCGGCAACCCTGCGCGCGGACTTCCGACCGTCACCGGTCTCGTCCTGCTCTCCGACGCCGACGACGGCCGTCTGCTCGCGGTTCTCGACGCGGCGGCGGTGACCGCGCTCCGCACCGCGGCCGCAGCGGTTCTGGCCGCGGACACGTTGTGTCGCCCAGGCGTCTCCTCGTACGCCGTCGTCGGGGCAGGGGTGAACGGAGCCCAGACGGTGCGCATGCTCGTAGCGCGCGGCATCGAGCCGTTCGTCTGGGACGTGGACGAGAACCGGCGCCAAGCAGTCGAGCGGCTGGGGGCTCGCCTGGCGGCGAGCGCCGAGGAAGCGCTCTCATGCGACGTCGTCGTCACGGTCACGCCGGGCGCCGAGGTTCTCTACGCTGCTGGGTCGCTCGAGCAGGGCCAGCACGTCTCGCTCATGGGCGCAGACGGCCCGGGCAAGGCGGAGGTCGCGATCGAGGAGTTGAGGCGTGCCAGACTGTCGGACGACGACGGGGAGCGAAGCTCATTGGAGCCTCGGGTCCGTCTGTTCGTGGACGACTGGGAGCAGGCCAGCCACGGCGGAGAGATCGCACGGGCCGTCGAGTCGGGCGCTATCACCAAAGAGCACGTGACCGAGCTCGGTGCCGTGCTCGCGGGGCAGACCGAGGGCCGGCACTCGGCGAACGACATCACCCTGTTTGACTCGACCGGGCTCGCGATCCAGGATCTCGCCATCACGAAGGCGGCATTCGCTAAGGCAGCCGAGCTCGACCTCGCGACGATCGACATCTAGCTCTCAGCGAGTCGCGCACCACGATCAAGAGAGAGCGGGGTATCGCGTCGGACAGACGAGATAGCCGTCGGCTCGTGAAACAGACCGGCGGGGAAGCCCGCTGGCTGACAGAGCGCCGAGCTTCCCGCGCCAGGTCTCTACGCCGCGCCAAGCGTCACGCCGAAGCGCGCGCACAACTCGGGAATGCTCTCGGAGCGGAAGTCGATCGCGTACTTCACGC
>JACCVK010000098.1 GCA_013698195.1 Actinomycetota bacterium
GTATTAATCCGGGTTTCCCCGGGCTATCCCGGTGCCGAGGGCAGATTACTCACGTGTTACTCACCCGTTCGCCGCTGTCCCCAGGGCCGAAGCCCTGGTTCTCGCTCGACTTGCATGTGTTAAGCGCGCCGCCAGCGTTCGTCCTGAGCCAGGATCAAACTCTCCGTGAAGAATTGGCTTGCCCCATAAATGGAGCGGGGCAAACTTGTCTTCCTTCGAGCTTGTGCTCAAAGGCCGCGTCCCAACGAAGGGACGCGACGAGGTTTTATCTCAAGCAGGCTCGCCCAGCACAAGATGCCAGGGCACAAGATGCCAGGCACAAGATGCTGGCGAGACCGCCTGTCTCGACGTTCAACGCTGTTGAGTTTTCAAGGACCGAACCATCCCCAGACGACACAAAAAAGCCTCCGACTCACGCCAGAGGCCTCAGAACGCTCGATACAAAGGTCGTATCCGCTCGCTCGAAGGCGCTCCAGTCGTCGAGTGACAGGGTTCCTGCGTCGCCCTATCGGGCGGCCGGAGGATGGTATCAGACGGGTTGGAGGTGTCAACCAAGCCGTTGTGACCGCGAGAGCCGGGTCAGTCCGAGGCGATACGGGCGAAGCGCCGCTTGCCGGCCTGCACGACGGCTCCCGCGAGCGTGTCCCGGGCAAGGTCGAGTTCCGACACGGGCTCCCCGTCGACTCTGACGCCGCCTTGCGAGATCAGCCTGCGCGCCTCGCTCGTGGACATGCCGAACCACTCGGCTAGCGCCGCCGGTAGATGAATCGGGTCACCGATCGGCAACGAGACCTCCGCAAGCTGATCCGGGGCTCGGCCTTCCCGAACCACCCGCGTGAAGTGTGCCTCCGCGCGAGCAGCAGCTTCATCGCCGTGAGCCCGCGTGACGATGAACCGCGCTAGCGCGAGCTTCGCTGCGAGCGGATCGCCTCGAAGCGGATCGTCGTCCTGCTCCAGCACGAGTCGATACCACTGCGGAAGGAGCTCGTCCGGAATCCGCATCGCCTTCCCGAACTGTTCTCGAGCGTCCTCCTTCAGGCCGATGTAGTTGCCGCGCGAAGCGCTCATCCCCGCCCCGTCCCAGCTCACGAGGTACTCGACCGTCAGCGCGACCTGTGGCTCGAGACCGTAGGCGAGCATGACTTCCCGTCCCGCGAGCAGGTTGTAGAGCTGGTCGGTGCCGCCAAGCTCGACGTCCGCGTTGACGGCGACCGAGTCGTACGCCTGCATGAGCGGATAGAGGAGCTCCGACATCGAAATCGGCTCACGGGCGAGCTGGCGCTTCGCGAAGTCGTCGCGCTCCAGGACCTGCGCTACGGTCGTCGTGCGCGTGAGCCTCAAGATCTCGGCGAAGTCGAGCTTTGCGAGCCACTCGCCGTTGAACCGGACCTCGGTGCGGTCGGGGTCGATGATCGTGGAGGCCTGGTCGACGAAGCGGCGCGCGTTCGCGTCGATCTCCTCGTCGGACAAGATCGGTCGCGCGGCCGAGCGACCGGACGGGTCGCCGATGCGCGTCGTGTAGTCGCCGACGATGAGCACGCCGATGTGTCCCTCGCGCTGGAACGCTGCCATCCGCTGGAGCGGGATCCCGTTCCCTAGCGTGACGTCCGGCGCAGTGACGTCGATGCCGAGCTTCACGCGCAGGGGACGCTCGAGACGAAGCTTCTCCTCGAGGGCACCCTTGGGCAGCACGTGCGCTGCGTTACGGGTCAGCTCCTCGATCGGCGACTGAGTCATCTCGACCGAGTCATCTCGGGTGGGCGCGCGTCACATGCGCTGCCGTCACCTCGTCGGGGGAGCGGCAGCCCAGTAGTGCGAGCGCGTTCTCGGTCTCGTCGCGCAGGAGCTCGAGCACTTGGCGAACGCCCGAGTCTCCTCCGTACGCCAGGCCGAACACGACCGGCCGGCCGACGAGCACAGCACGTGCGCCGAGCGCGAGCGCGGTGACGACATCGCTGCCCCGTCGCACGCCACCGTCGACGTAGATCTCCGCCCGTCCCGCCACCGCTTCGACGACCTCGGGAACCGCATGCAGACTCGCGATGGCACCGTCGAGTTGCCGACCGCCGTGGTTCGAGACGACGACCGCCGCGGCGCCGTGCTCGCAAGCGAGAGCTGCGTCCTCGGCGGTGACGAGTCCTTTTACCACCACCGGAACCTCCCAACGCTCCCGTAGCTCGGTGACGTAGTCCCACTCGAGCCCCGCCTCGAGTAGGCCGAGCGCCGCATCGTCCGTGACCGCGCGTGCGGCGGCCGCCGCGAACGCGGGCACCGCTTCGTCAGGAGTGACGAACCCTGCGCGCTCCTCCCGGTCCCGCCGCCCGTACACGGGCAGGTCCGCGGTAAGAACGAGAGCGGAGAAGCCGACCTCGAGCGCCTGCGCGATGACCTCGTCCGTCACCTCGCGGTCCTTGAAGACGTAGATCTGGAGCCAGCGGGGCGCAGCGGGTGCAGCGGCGGCGACGTCCGCCGGGGTTGCGGTTGCCACCGTCGACAGGCACATGAGGGTTCCGGCCGCAGCCGTGCCGCGCGCCGTCCCCACCTCTCCCTGCTCGTGCGCGATGCCTTGAAACGCCGTCGGCGCTGCCAGGATGGGCATGGAGACGGGCGTGCCAAGCACCGTCGTCTCCGTCGTCACCGACGTGACGTCCACCAGGACTCGGTAGCGCAGTCGGTACTCCGAGAACGCTTCCCGGTTCCAGCGCATCGTTCTCTCATCCCCTGCGCCACCGGCGATGTACGCCCACGCCTCGGGCGTCAGCGCGGCCTCGGCAGCGCGCTCGGCGTCGTCGACGGTGACGATGCTCGTGATCGGCTCCACCGGCGGAGCCTAACCGCGCACACCCCAACATCGACCAGGCTCCGAATTTACCCCAGCACATGGCCGGACTCGTACCCTGTTGCCGTGCTCGTCCTGCTCGGAATCGCGTTTCTTGCAGGGGCCATCACATCGATCTCGCCCTGCGTCTTGCCGGTCTTGCCGATCCTGCTCGCGGGCAGCGCGACAGGCACGGATCGCCGCCGCCCGTTCGCGATCGTCGCCGGCCTCGTCGTCTCGTTCACGACGTTCACGCTCGCGGGCGCCGCGCTTCTCAGCGCGCTCGGACTTCCCGAGGATCTTCTGCGCGACATCGCGATCGTCGCCCTGCTCGTTCTCGCAGCCAGCCTGCTATCACGGCGGGTGGCACGGCTCCTCGAGCGTCCGTTCCTGTTCCTTACGCGCAGGCAGGTGGGTCGCGACTCGAACGGCTTTCTCGTCGGACTCAGCGTCGGGTTGGTCTTCGTACCGTGCGCGGGCCCGGTTCTCGCGGCTGTCAGCGCGCTCGCCGCGAGCGGCGAGGTCAGCTTCCGTATCGTCCTCGTCACTGCGGCGTATGCCGTCGGAGCCGCGCTGCCCATGCTCGCGGCCGCGGTCGGAAGCCAGCGTCTCACCTCGGGCCTGCGGCTGCTTCGCGCCCACGACGAGGGCGTGCGAAGGGCCGGCGGCGTCGCGATCGGCGTGGTTGCGCTGGCGATCGCCTTCGGCATCGACCAACGCTTCACCACCACTGTTCCGGGATACACCGAGGCGCTTCAAGAGCGGATCGAACGCAACTCGACGGCACGCGAGGAGCTCGAGAAGGTCAGTGGCTCCGGTGACGCGATCGCAGCGCCCCAGGGACAGCAACCCCGGGCGCCGGAGCTCCGGGGGATCGAGCGCTGGCTTAACACACCTGGCGGGCGTTCCGTATCAATCGCCGAGCTTCGCGGGAAAGTCGTGCTCGTCGACTTCTGGACGTACTCGTGCATCAACTGCCTACGGACGCTCCCGCACCTCAAGGCCTGGGATCGCGCGTATCGCAAGGCTGGGCTGACCATCGTCGGCGTGCACAGTCCCGAGTTCGCATTCGAGCGCGTCACGGGCAATGTTCGTTCGGCTGTTCAACGCCTCGGCGTTCGTTACCCCGTCGCGCTCGACAACGACTTCGCGACGTGGCGCGCGTACTCGAACGACTACTGGCCCTCGAAGTATCTGATCGACAAGGCGGGTCGTATCCGCTACACGCACTACGGAGAAGGCGCGTACGAGGAGACGGAAAACCTCATCAGACGCCTGCTGGGCGAGAAGGGGAAACGTCCTCGCACGTCTGTTGCCGACCGGACGCCGACCGACCTCACGACGCGCGAGACGTATCTCGGCTACGCCAGGATCGAGAATCTCGTGAACCCTGCGCTCTCGTTCGACACCGAAGCGGAGTACCGGTTTCCGGCGCGAGCGCTGGCACAGGATCAGATCTCCTACGCCGGACGCTGGACGGTCGAGGCAGCTCGCGCCGTTGCCGGTCGCGATGCTCGGCTGAGGCTGGGTTTCCAGGCAAACGACGTCTTTCTCGTCCTCGGCGGCGAGGGAGCGGTGCGCGCGTTCGTGAACGGCCGGCCGGCACGCGAGATCCGTGTCTCCGGAGCTCCGCGTCTCTACACCATTCTTCGCTACCCGCGACTCTCGTGGGGTCTGCTCGAGCTCCGCTTCGACCCGGGAGTCGAGGGGTACGCGTTCACCTTCGGGTAGGGCGCCAACGCCTAGCCCGCGCTCAGGCCGGCCGCGCGACTCGCCGGGGTCAACCGGATCGCCGCAGAGTCGCGGCTAGTCCAACGACTCGCTGGCTCAGCGCGCGCCGAAGAATCGGGCGAAGAAACCTGGCTTCTTCTCCGAGTCACCGTGCGGGTGCTCGTGCTCCTGTTCGTGGCCAGCCTCATGCGTATGCCCGTGGGCGTGCGTTGTGCCGTCCGCGTGCGTGTGCTCGTGGTCGGCGTGCTCGTGATCGTCCTGGGCGTCCGTGTGCACTGTGCCGTCCGCGTGCGTGTGCTCCTGCGTCTGCGGCTCGTCTTGCGAGTGTTCGCTCATGCGGCTCCTTTCGTTGTCAGGGGAGGGTATAGGCGCGCCATCGCTGACGCGTCGCCCGGGCGCGAGCGCCGCTGCACGCGAGACGGCACGAAGCCGGCTGGAAGCTCGAGATCGTGAGCTGCGAGCAGATCGTCGTCGGCCAAGATGTCGTCGCACGACCCGTCGGCTACAACGCATCCGGCCGAGAGGATCACGGCTCGTTCGCAGAGCTCGGCCGCGAACGGGAGATCATGCGTGACGACGAGCATCGTGCGCTCGATCTCGGCGAGTAGGTCGATGAGTTCGCGGCGTGAGCGAGGGTCGAGATTCGCGGAGGGCTCGTCGAGAACGAGCAGGCTTGGCCGCATCGCGAGGACCGTCGCGATCGCGACGCGCCGCCGCTCCCCCATCGACAGCTGGTGCGGCGCGCGCTCGGCGACGTGTCCCATGCGAACGGTCTCGAGCGCCTCAGCAACGCGCGCCAGCGCCTCGTCGCGCTCGAGACCGAGGTTGAGCGGCCCGAATGCCACGTCCTCCCGCACGGTGGGCATGAAGAGCTGGTCGTCCGGATCCTGGAACACGATCCCCACGCGCGAGCGCAGCTCGCGGATGTTCTCCTTGCACACGTCGAGCCCGGCCACTTCGAGGTCGCCGTTCCCGGTCAGGAGCCCGTTCAGGTGAAAGACGAACGTCGTCTTGCCGGCACCGTTCGGACCGAGGATGGCGACCCGCTCCCCGTGCTTGATGTGCAGCTCGAGCCTGTCGAGCGCCCGCTCCCCATTCGGATAGAGATACGTCAAGCCCTTCGCGTGCACCGCACAGCTCATACGGCGGCCCCGATCAGCACGCGCGCCGGGACGAGCGTCCCCACGACGAGCGCGAGGAACACGGCGTCAGCGCGCGCGAAAGACAGCGGCTCGAGCTGCGGCATGCTTCCCGCGTAACCGCGCGAGAGCATCGCGAGATACACGCGCTCTCCGCGCGCGTAGGTGCGCAGGAAGAGCGCAGTCGCGACGCGCCCGAGCGCGCCGGCGTGGCGCAGGTTCCGCGGCCGGTAGGCACGCGAGGCAAGGGCGGCACGCATGCGTTGAACTTCGTCCACGACGACGAAGAGGTAGCGGTAGGCGAACGCAGCGATGAGAACGAAGAGCCGTGGGACACGCAGCGCTTCGAGACCGCGCAAGACTGAGGGAAACGTCGTCGTCGCACCGAGCAACACCGCGCCGACGACACCGATCGTCGCTTTCGCGCTCACGCCGGCGAACGTCTCCAGTCCCGCCGTCGTCATCGTGAATGGGCCGATCTCGATCGTCTCACCTCCGGGACGGACGAAAGGCAGGAAGACGGCTGCGAAGATCACGAGCGGCAGGATCACGCGCGCTCGGCGCCAGACCACGCGCGGCCGGATGCGGGCAGTCCCGGCCACGGCCGCCAGGACGCACGCGCAGACGATCCACACCGGCCAGGCCGAAAACGGCGCCGAGACCGCGACGACGGTCACACCGATCAGACCCATGAGCTTCGCGCGCGGATCGAGTCGGTGAATCGCGCTCGCCGGATCGCCGGCAAGCCCGGTCAGCTCGAGCATGTGGTTGCAGCCGACGCTCACCCTGCTGCTCCGGTCGGCGAGACGGACGCGCGGCGGCGGCGGAGCCAGCCGATCGCGAAGGCGACGGCGAAGACGAGAAGCGTCCCGACGAATCCCGCCATCCCGGTCGCGACCCGCTCGTCGGCGATGCCGGGAAACGCGTAGTCCGGGATCGGAGAGTCGCTCTGGATTGGGGCGAGCCTGCCTTCCTCCAAGAATCCCTTCTTCTCGGCGACCTTCTCGAGGCCGTCGGGTGACGCCGATGCGTACGGCGACACGGCGACGGCAAACCCGACCGCAACGGCAAGCGCGAAGCCCGTGAACACGGTTATCGACCTGCGGCGCACGTCACGCTCCTTCAGGCGTCGGAGTGGGTAGCGACCGACCGAGCTCCCTGAGCGTCAGGTCTCGCACGGCGATGAGATCGGGTCGCGTCGCAAGAACGGCACCGACAGCGGCGACCGTGATGATCGCCTCGCCGATCCCGACGAGTGCGTGCACCCCGAGCATCGCGGGCAGCACGGTTCCGAGAGGCACGGTGTCAGAGATCGCCAGCTCGAAGGACGTCGCGGCAGCTCCGGCCATCACTGCGAGCCATGCTCCGGCGCCCGCGATCGCGAGGAACGCTCCGCGCCTCTTCGGGAGCAGGTCGCGCGTCCAGAGCATCAGATAGCCGACGAGGAGCGCGCCGATGACACCCATGTTGAGGGTGTTGGCTCCGAGAGCGGTGATGCCGCCGTCGGCGAAGAGGAACGCCTGGATCGCGATCACGACGGCCATCGCAACGCAGGCGACCCACGGGCCGAGCAGGATCGCGGCGAGCGCGGCACCGAGGAAATGACCACTCGTGCCGCCCGCGATCGGGAAATTCAGCATCTGCGCGGCGAAGATGAACGCGGCCGTGACGCCGAGGACGGGAATCCTGGGCTCGATCAGCTCTGCGGTCGACTTCCGGAGACCGATCGCGACGGCAGCAGTCGCCGGCAGCCAGCAGAGCGCGGCAACCCAGTTCGACAGGAAGCCGTCGGGAATGTGCAGCGCGAGAAGCTCAAACATGCCTCTGTCCCTCCTCGCCAACGCTGGGCGCAGCCACTGCGCACACCGAGCAGAGCCCCGCGATCGGAAAATGGCGGAAGCTCGCGACGAAGTCCTCGTGCTCGCGAATTAGCGCTCGCACTACGCCGAGCACTGCGGTGCAGACGACACGAATGGAGCCGCAACTCTCACAGGTCAGGTACTCGCGCTCCTCCGTGCCGGAGAGCGCGTACAGGCCGGCCTGGTGACCGACGTGCAGATGCCGTATGAGCCCTACCTTTTCGAGCGTCTCGAGGTTGCGGTACACGGACGTGAGATCCGAGCGAGGAACGCGTCCCGGCACGCCTTCGGCGATCTCCTCCGCCCGAAGCGGCCGGTCGGCGAAGAACAGGGCCTCGAGCACAACGCGCCTTGCAGCGGAGGCGCGCAAGCCGCGATCGCGGAGAGCCGCGACTGCCTCCTCGACGTCGCCCGTAGCGAGCGGCGGGGTGAGATGCGCAACGGTCATCCGTGACTTGTTCGACCGGTTCGTGTTGGCGGTTCGCTCGCAACTGCAAGTAGGTCGCAGCTGCCGAACCAGGTCGGCCGGCAGACTAGAGAATGCCGGGGAGCGCCCGCACGGTCATCGTCACGCCGATGCCGAAGACGAGCAGAGCGCTTACTGCAGGCAACGCGCGCACGAGGCCACCTTCAAAGCTCACGCGGCTGAAGGTGCTCCGCGCACCGATCGCGAGCAGCCCGATGCCCGAAACCACCGCGGCCAGCCCGACGCTGAACGCCACGATGAGGACGAGCCCGAACGCCACGCGATGCAGTGAGATCGCGGCGAGCAGAACGACGAGGGCGGTCGGGCACGGGAGAAGACCGCCGGAGATTCCGACCGCTAGGAGACCGCGCCAGCCGGTGCCCTCGCTCGGCAAGTGTGCGCGGGCGTGCTCTTCCGGGGTCATCGAGGCGTGATCGTGTCTGTGGTGATGACGGTGGTGCTGACCGTCGTCGTGGTGGTGATGGTGATGCCTCTTCTCACGGGAAGACGCGAGCGCAGAGCTCACGCGCTGGCGGAGCACTGCGACGCCGACGACGACGACGAGCAGCGCCGAAACGAGATTCATCCACGGATAGAGATCCTCCGGGACGATGAACTCGGAGAGCGCGAGCGTCGCGATCCCGAGCGCGAAGACGCCGATCGTGTGCGTCACGGTGACGATGCCCCCCAGTGCGAGCGCGTCGCGCGGCCTCCCCTTGGCGCCGACGAGGTAGGCGGCGACGATGGCCTTGCCGTGCCCAGGCGTCAGCGCATGGGCCGCGCCCCAGAAGAGCGCGAGCAGGAGCGCGAGGAGCACGAAGCCGGTGCTCAGGTCCTGTTCCTCGATCAGGGAAGCGAAGCCGCCCGCGCCCGTGCCTCCGTCGCGCGCGCTCATCGCGCTCGAGGAGGAAAGCGTCGGGGCGATCCCTGCCTGGCTGCTGCCTTCGAGCCGGACCACCGCCGATGTGACGTCGAGCGGGCTCTGGAGCAAGTCCTGCGGATACGAGCGGAGCCGTTCGCTGACGCTCGCCGTGGGGGCGGCGCTGCGTACTACAGCCGCGCCGCGCTCGGCGCGGACGACGATCTCCTTCCAGCCGATCCGCGACGCGAATGCGTTGTTCTCGAGCACCACGGCGGCACGCCTGCCGTCGCGCAGCGGCCCGGCGTCCAGCACGAGCTCGAGTCTCGTGGTTCGGAGCGAGGCGGCGCCGCGCGGGAAGGTCAGGTTACGCTCGAGCTGCTTGAAAGGGCGCGCATCGCCGTCGATGCGGAGCTCGAGCCCGCCAAGAACGCGAGCGGCGAGCGCCGCGGCATATGCGCCCTCGCCCAAGCGCTGGCGCTCTGCCTTCGCCTGGAACGTCGGGATCTCCGCGAGATCGAGGACGGTGACGACGTAGAGCCGATCACCCGAGGCAACGACCTCGGCGTACTGGTTCGTCGTGAAGTTCCCGAGCGGATGAGCCATCGCCACCGCGGGGACGACGAGAAGCGCGGCTGAGGCAACAAGCGCGGCGGCAAGAAGCTTCACGCGGGTTGTTCGCACGGAAGGCTGACCCGGTTCGCCACCTGACGAACGAGATCGCAAATCAGCGAGACAGTCGTGGCC
>JACCVK010000109.1 GCA_013698195.1 Actinomycetota bacterium
ACGTCGACGAGCACCGCGCGAGCGCCGGCAAGCTCGACGACGTTCGCGGTAGCCGGGAAGGTGTACGCAGGGACGAGCACCTCGTCGCCGGGGCCGATCTCGAGCGCGAGCACCGCAAGATGCAGAGCCGCCGTACCGGACGAGACGACGGCGGCGTGGGCGGTGCCGACCGCCGTGGCGAGCGCTCGCTCGAACTCGCCGACCTTCTCCCCCATCGTGAGCTGGCCGCTCGCGAGGACCTCTGCCACCGCCGCGAGCTCGGCGTCACCGACATCGGGGCGCGCAAGTCGGATGCGCTCGGTCAAGCTGAGGGAGCCCCGAGCTGCTCGCGATACCACGCGATCGTGCGAACGAGGCCATCGTCGAGCTCGACCTGGGCTTCGAAGCCGAGCAGCCGCTTCGCCTTGTCGATGTTTGGGATGCGGAGCTCGACATCGGTGTAATGGAGCGGCTGGAAGACGACCTCGCCGGGGCATTCGGTCAGACGCTTGATGCGCGTTGCGAGATCGTGGATCGTGACCGCCGAGCGTGCATTCCCGATGTTGAAGCTCTCTCCGACAGCGGCAGGGTGCTCGAGTGCGAGCAACGCGCCCTCGACCATGTCGTCCACGTAGCACCACGCTCGGATCTGCGACCCGTCGCCGTGGATCGTCAGGTCCCGACCATCCAGCGCAGCCTCGATGAAGGCGCGGATTGCACCTCCCCCGATCTGCCCCGGTCCATAGACGTTGAACGGGCGCACCGAGACGGTTGGGAGCGCCAGCTCCGCGTGATACGCGTGCGCCATGTGCTCGCCCGCGAGCTTCGACACTGCGTACGTCCAGCGGGCCTCGCCAACCGAGCCGATCGTCGTCACGTGCCCTTCCTGCACGTTGAATGCGCGCTGGCCGAAGACCTCGCTCGTCGAGAAGTCGACGAGGCGCTCGAGGGAGTCGCTCGTCGCCACTCCTGCCTCGAGCACGTTGTAGGTCCCGATGACGTTGACCCGCATCGTCCGCACAGGGCTGTCGAGCACCGTGTCCACGCCCGCGATCCCGGCGCAATGGACGATGTGCGTCGCTCCCCGGACGAGCTCCTGCAGTCCGTCCAGGTCGAGCACGTCGCCTTGGACGAGAGTGAAGTTCGGGTGCTCGGCGAGATCCGTCCCTGAGAGCGCGTCTCGATGCAGGTTGTCGAGCGCCACGATCTCGTTCGCATCGACGAGCCGGCGGGCGAGGGTCGTGCCGATGAAGCCGGCACCACCGGTGATGACGATTCGCTTGTCCCGGAGCGGCACGCGGCGAGTTTACGCACCGCTCACCGCGCTACCCCAGCGTGTTCGCATCTCGTAAGCGAGTGACACGCGGCGAGCATGGCGGCGTACCCTGGACGTATGCGTGCACTCGTCTTGCTCGCCACAGTCTTCATGACGGCTGTGGTTGCCGTCGCCGCCTCGGGGGCCGGGACGTCGACCCAGACTGACCTCCGGATCACGTTCTGGGACGAGGGCCAGCGTGCGTCCGATCCCGTCGTCTGGACGCTTCGTTGCGACCCAGCCCGCGGGACGCATCCTCGCACCGGGCTCGCGTGCCGCCGTCTCGAGGCCGGCGGCTGGAAGCTCGTTGCGCCCGTTGCACCGGGTGCCATCTGCACGGAGATCTACGGCGGCCCGCAGGTCGCTCGCGTCGTCGGCTCGCTCGAGGGCCGGAAGGTGTGGGCAACGTTCACGCGCACGAACGGCTGCCACATCTCGCGCTGGGACCGCCTTTCGCCGTGGCTCCTGCCAAACGGCGGCGTCCGCTAGACACGCCCGAGCGCGGGGCGTGTGGCCGCATAATGGCCGGCGTTGTCGCCGCCCGCTCACGTTGACGAATCGTCTTGTCCGCCCGTGCTCGTGCTCGGCCTGCTGCCGGCCGGACTTGCGCTCGCTCGGAGCCTCGGACGAGCCGGGATCCCGGTCTACGGCGGCGCGTTCCGCGCCAACGAGTTCGGTCTGAGGTCTCGCTACCTCCGTGGACGTTGGATCGCGACGGAGGATGACGAGGCGGCGCGCGACAGGCAGCTTCTGACGTATCTCGCCGAGCTCGCACGGCAGGGCCGCGTCGTGCTCGTGCCCGAGCGCGACGAGCACGTCGATTTCGTCCTACGCAACTGGAACGACGTGGCAGCGATCGCCGACGTGCCGCTCCCGGCCGACCCCGAGTCCGTCCGGCGCCTTCGTCGCAAGGATCTTCTACCGCTCGCAGCAGCAGAGGCGGGCGTGCCCGGCCCCGCGACATTCTTCGTGGAGAACGAGGAGGGCCTTCGCGAGGCAGACCTCGATCCCCCGTTCCTCCTGAAGCCGGTCGAGGGCCAGGAGTACGCCCTCCGGTTCGGAGCAAAAGCCGTGGTTGCGGACGACGTGGAGCAAGCGGTCACCGCCTGGCGCCGAGCGCGCGACGCAGGGTTCGAGATGATTCTCCAAGAGCTGATCCCGGACTCTCACGAGCAGGTGTTCTCTCTCTTCGCGTATGTCGGTCGTGACGGGGAACCGCTCGCCAGCGTGGTCGGCCGCAAGGTGCGGCAGGGGCCGCTCCGCTTCGGGACGAGCGCCGTCTTCGAGCTGCGCTACGAGGAAGACGTCCTCGAGCTCGGGCTCCGCCTGCTCGACTCCGTCGGCTACCGCGGCTTCGCGCACGTCGAGTTCGCCCGTGATCCTCGCGACCGGACGTTCAAGGTCATCGAGGTGAACACGCGGCTTCCGGTCTGGGCGGGAATCGCCATGACCGACAGGTTCGACATGGCGCGAACGGCATACGACGATCTCCGGGGCGCAGAGTCGCCCGCACGCCCGACGTTTCGCGGCGACCTTGCCTGGGTGTATCTCGCGAAGGATCTCTGGGTCTCCGCGCAGATGGCGAGGCGTCGTGAGCTTTCGCTTCGAGACTTCCTCGCCCAGCACGTACGGACGGGCAAGGTCCGGGCTGTCTTCGCAGCCGACGACCCGCTGCCAGCGCTCGCGAGCGTTGGCTACCTCCGCTCGAGGCTCTAGTGCGGATCGCAATTGTCGACCCGCTCGGCTACACGACGCCGTACGACGACCGGCTGGCGTCGGCACTCGGCGAGCGCGGACATGACGTGCATCTGCTGACGTCGCCGTTCCTGCTCGACCAGGCTCCAGCGCCGAACGGATACGTCCGCGAGGAGCTCTTCATTCCCTGGTCGAGTCGCCTCCTGCGACGAGCACCACGTGCCCGGCTCCGGCGCCTCGTGAAGGGCGCCGAGTACCTCCCGAGCGTCGGTCGTCTGCTGCGGCGCATCGACGTGCTCGCGCCTGACGTGGTGCACGTCCAGTGGCTCTCGAGGCCCGAGCTGGACGTGCGCTGGGTGCGCCGGGTCGCGCGTGTACGGCCGACGATCCTCACGGCGCACAACGCGACGGTTCGGATGCGCAGTCGAGCGCGAGAGGCTTGGCGCGAGGCGCTCACGCTCGCCGACCGCGTCGTCGTCCACTCGAGTCAGGCCATCGAACGTCTCGAGGAGTTCGGAATCGATCGTTCCAAGGTGGTGCGGATTCCACACGCGGTGTTCGACGCGCCCACACAGGCAGCGGCCGACCTCCCGGCAGCACCGAACCTGCTCTTCTTCGGGCTCATCCGGCACTACAAGGGACTCGACCTTCTCGTCGAGGCGCTGCCCGAGATCAAGCGCCGGGTTCCGGAGGCTCGGCTCGTAGTCGCGGGAGACCCACTCGATCCGATCGCGCCGATCCAGAAGCTCGCCGAGTCACTCGGAGTGTCGGGAAACATCGACTGGCAGCTCGGCTTCGTCCCGGACGCTCAAGTCGCACGGCTCTTCGCAGACGCTGCGGTCGTCGTCCTGCCGTATCGCGCGATCGAGTCCTCAGGAGTGCTCGCGCTCGCACTAGGCCGGGGACGGCCGGCGGTCGTCGCCGACGTCGGCGGTATCGGCGAGCTCGTGCGCGAGTTCGGCGCTGGACGGGTGGTGCCGGCGGAGGATCCGGCCGCGCTCGCGGCCGCCTGCGCGGAACTGCTCAGCGATGCGCACGCGCTACGAGCCGCCTACGAGGGCGCGCTAGCGGCGCGGTCCGCGCTCAACTGGGAGGAAGCCGCGCGAGCGCACGAGGCGATGTACAGCGAGCTCGTGCACTCTCGCGCGGCCCGGAGCGCCGCCTCGTGAGAGCGCTTCAACTCGGAGCCAAGTGGGTCGTCGACCGCGTCCTCGCCGCCCTCGGCCTTGTGCTGCTCGCGCCGGTGTTCGCCGCGATCTGGCTCTGGGTCCGTCGCGACGCGGGCAAGCCGGTCTTCCTGTCGCAGCTTCGCGCGGGAAAAGACGGCGTGCCGTTTCGATTGCTCAAGGTGCGCTCGATGGTCCCGAACGCCGTCCAGGTCGGACAGGACCTTGGGATCACGGACGACCCGTTCGGAGTCGTCCCCGAGGATCCGCGGATTACCAAGAGCGGCCGCGTGCTGCGTCGCACCGGGCTCGACGAGCTCCCGCAGCTCGTCAACATCCTGCGCGGAGAGATGAGCGTGGTTGGTCCCCGGCCCGACCTCGTCGAGCAGGTCGCCAACTACACGGACTCGGATCGCCGCAGACTCTCGGTCCGCCCGGGCCTGACCGGCTGGTCGCAGACGCACGGTCGCGAGGAGATCGGCTGGCCCGAGCGCATCGAGCAGGACATCTGGTACATCGACCACTGGTCGCTCTGGCTCGACCTGAAGATCGTCGGCCTCACCGTCGCGCAGCTCTTTCGCTCGGACCCCGAGCCCGTCGAGGACACGATGAACATCGAACGGGCTCGCGCGGCTTCGGATCGCCCTGACGCCCGTGAGTGAGCTTGCCGAGGTCGCGCCCGGGGAGTGGGACGCACTGCTCGACCGCCTCGGTCTCGGCGACATCTACTTCCGCAGTGCGTATCTCGAGAGCGCCTCTCTACTCGGGCAGGGGCGGCCGGTCTTTCTCCATCTGGAGCGCTCGCGCGGAGCGGTGGTGTTCCCTGTGCTCGTGCGGGAGGGTCCGGGCGGCCATGCCGACATCGGCACACCGATGGGTTACGGCGGGCCGCTCGCGGCCGGTACAGATCCTCCCGTCGCCGCCTTCTTCTCCGAGTACGAGAGGTGGTGCGACGCGAATCGCGTCGTCGCCACGTTCGCTCGTTTCCATCCTCCGTTCGAGAACCACAAACTCGCCGACGGCCGCTGGCACGTCGAGCACATCGGACACTCAATCGGCTGGCGCGTCGGCGGGCTAGTTCCGGACGAGCTCGTCGCTCGCATGGACTCGCATCACCGCCGCGTCGTCCGCAAGGCTCGGAGGGAGGACGTTCGAGTGGCGGTCGAGGAGAGGCCCACCGATCTCGCCGATTTCGTCTCGCTGTACGAGGAGACGATGCGTCGGCGCGAAGCCTCGGCGTTCTACTTCTTCCCGCCCGAGTACTGGGCTCAGCTCACGGGCCTGGCCGGCGACATGCTCGTCCAGGCTGATGCGCTCGTCGAGGGCGAGATCGTCGCGAGCATCCTCTGCTTCGCCTCGCCGCCGCTTCTGCATTACCACCTCGGTGCGTCCTCCGAGCGAGGCCAAGAGCTCGGCGCGAACCACCTCCTCTTCGTCGAGACCGCTACCTGGGCTGCCGCGCACGGCTTCGAGCGCTTCCATCTCGGCGGGGGGGTCGGCGGCTTCGAGGACTCGCTGTACGAGTTCAAGCGGCGCTTCGACCCCGGCGGGCGGCTGCGTGCCTGTCTCGGGAAGACCGTTCACGACGAAGAGGCGTATCGAGCGCTCTCGGGTGGCGAGGAGATCGACTACTCGGGCTACTTCCCCGCCTACCGTCGGCCGCGCTGATCTCCCCAACCCGCGGGTATCGTCGCGCCGTGCTGCTGAAAGCCGCGTTCTGGGGAAGCCTCGGCGCGCTGGCCTGGACGCACGTCGGCTATCCGCTTGCCGCAGCAGGCCTCGCGCGACTGCGTCCTCGCCCGATCCGGAAGGTCGACGCCACTCCGCACGTGTCCGTGATAGTCGCAGCGCACGACGAGGAGGGCGTCATCGGCCGCCGCGTCGAGAACCTGCTCGCACTCGACTACCCGAACGAGCGACTCGAGATCGTCGTCGCCTCCGACGGCTCGACCGACCGCACGAACGAGATCGTCGAGAGCCTCGCCGCCGACGCACCGAACGTGAGGCTGCTCCGCTGCGAGCGCGCGGGGAAGGCGACCGCCCAGAACGCGGCCGTCGCAGGCTCCGACGCCGAGGTGGTGGCGTTCTCCGACGCGAACTCGCGCTGGGAGGCCGACGCGCTGCGCAAGCTCGTCCGCAGCTTCGGCGACCCCGAGGTCGGCTACGTCTGCGGACAGCTCCGTCTCGAGTCGACGCGCGGTGCCGCGCAGGAAGGTCTCTACTGGCGCTACGAGCTCTGGCAGCGTGAGAGCGAGTCCGCGATCGGCTCGATCACGGCTGGCAACGGCGCG
Source organism: Actinomycetota bacterium (assembly GCA_013698195.1). Classification (GTDB taxonomy): domain Bacteria; phylum Actinomycetota; class Thermoleophilia; order Gaiellales; family Gaiellaceae; genus GMQP-bins7. Next base: position 6,447 of record JACCVK010000109.1, read on the forward strand.
ATCTACGGCGTGCGCCGCTCCGACTACCTCGGCTTCGACGATCCGTACATCGGACACGACCTCGGTCTCCCCTTCCGGCTCGTGCAGCGCGGGCGCCGTGCGGTGTACGAGCCTGAAGCCGTCGCCTGGGAGAAGCCCGCGAGAGACGTCGAGGAGGAGTACGGGAGGAAGGTGCGGATGATGACGCGAAGCTTCAGGCCGCTCCTCGACGGATCGCTTGCGCGGACCGGCGATCCGCTCTTTCTCGCGGAGCTCGTGTCGCACCGCGTCCTGCGGTACGGGAGCGGCGTCCTGCACCTCGCGCTCCTCAAGTCGAGCCTGCTGCTTGCCCCTAGAGGCGGCGTCTACCGCCGCGTCCTCCTCGGCCAGCTCGGTCTCCTCGGGCTGGCGCTCGCGGGCCGAAAGCGGCTGCCGGTCCCCGGCGGGCGCATGGCGTACTACTACGTCTCGACCACCGCCGCGACGGTCGAGGCGCTCGTCCGCTACCTCCGCGGCGGCTCGCTCGCGACCTGGGGCAAGGCGGAAGGCACGCGGTGAAGACACTCCTGTTCGTCGGCGGCGGACGCCACCAGCGCCGCGCTATCGAGCGCGTTCAGGAGCTCGGTCACCGGGTCGTCGCAGTCGACCGGAACCCGGATGCGCTCGGAGTACGAGCGGCAGACGTCGGCGAGCTCGTCGACTTCACCGACGTGGCAGGAGTCATCGAGGCCGGCCGCCGGCATGCGGTTGACGGAGTCCTGACGGTCGCAGCTGATCGAGCTGTTCCCGTTGTCGCCGCGGTGGCCGAGGCGCTCGGCCTGCCGGGGATCGGCGTCGCGACCGCGCAGCGCATGACGCACAAGCTCGAGATGCGCGCTGCCTTCGCCGGCGCCGGAGTGCCGCAGCCGCCCTTTGCTGCCGTCCGCTCGGCGGAGGACGTCGCCGGGGCTCTCGCTGCCGTGTCCTTGCCGGCGGTATTGAAGCCCGCGGACTCGGGCGGTCAGCGTGCGGTCTTTCGCGTCGAGAGCCGTGCAGAGCTCAAGCGCGACCTCGGCGAGACAGTCGAGGAATCTCCGACCGGCGTCGCGATCCTCGAGGAGTTCGTCGCTGGAATCGAGCTGAACGGCATCGCCGTCGTGCGCGGCGGAGAGCCCACGCTGCTAACCCTCTCCGACCGTCTCCGACCTCCGGGGATCGGTTTTGGCGTTGGCTGGATTCACGTCTTCCCGCCCTCGATCCCCGACGAGCAGCTCAGGCGAGCGCGCCAGATCGCCGTGGACGCGGTGCGAGCGCTCGGTCTCCGCGACGGCATCGCCTTTCCGCAGCTCATCGCCGCCTCAGACGGTCGCGTCGTCGTCGTCGAGGTGGCCGCGCGGATCGCCGGCGGGCAGATGGCGGACCTCGTGCGGCACGCGGTGGGGGTGGACGTGGTGGAGGTCGCGGTGCGTCAGGCGCTCGGCGAGGACGTTCCCGACGAGCTTGCCCTCCCGAGCTTCGAGCAGCCGCTCGCGATCCGCTTCTTTACCGCGTCGCCCGGGCCGCTTCCGACGGGGCGAGTCGTCCGTATCGGCGACCTGGGCCTCGTTCTAGCCGCGGACGGCGTCGTCCAGGCGGAGACGTATCTCGAAGTGGGTGAGACGATCCGCCCGGTGCGCCGCGACGGCGACCGCCGCGGCTACGTCATCGCGGTTGCGGACGACTCGCGCGAGGCGCTCCGGCGGGCGGAGGAGGCTGCGTCCCGCTTCGACGTGGAGGTCGAGTGAGCTGCTCCTTCGACCTCGCGCACTACCGTGAGCTGCTCGAGGCCGCCAACACCGGCGGCTACCGGTTCGCCCACTTCGGCGACGGGCCGGAGCCGGGAGATCTTTTCCTCCGCCACGATGTCGACGTCTCGCTCGCCGCCGCGGTCACGATGGCAGAGCTCGAGGCGGAGCTCGATGTGACGGCGACGTATTTGTTGATGACCGAGTCGGTCTTCTACAACCTCGCCTCGTCGGAAGGGGTGGACGCGATCAAGCGGCTGCGCGAGCTCGGCCACGCTGTAGGCCTGCACGCCGTTCACCCGAACGTCGCGCTCGACGACCGTTTCGACCCGATCGTCTCCTGGCACAACCCGCGACCCGAGTACATGACCGACGAGATTCCCGGCGCGGTCACCGCCTATGGCACGCGGCACTTCTCGCCGGAGACGTACCGCTCGGACTCCAACCAGCACTGGCGCTCGGGTTGCCCCCATGACGATCTTCGCGCCGGCGCGTTTCCCTGGCTCCAGATCCTCGTGCATCCGGCGATCTGGGTGTATCCCGGGGAGACGATGGGCGAGACCATGCGGGCGCTCGTGGAAGCCGAGAAGAAGCGGCGCCTCGAACAGCTCGCAGCCGACGGAATTCACGTTGACTGACACCGAGCGGCCGCTCCGAGTCCTCCACTGCCCGGTCAACACCGCCGGCGTCCCGTGGGCGAACGTGCAAGCGCTGCGGCGGCGTGGCGTCGACGCAAAGCTCGTCGTCTTCAATCGCTACAAGCTCCACCCCGAGGCCGACGAGTCGCTCGAGCGCCGCGGCGGCCTCCTCCGGCGACAGGCCACGCAATGGCGCGCTTTCATGCGTCTCGCCCCGCAGACGGACGTCTTCCACTTCTATTTCGGCCTGACGCTCGTGCCGCGCTCGCTCCAGTTTCCGCTCCTGCGCATGCTCGGGAAGAAGTCGGTCATGCACTACCTAGGCTCGGACATTCGCGGCAAGTCACCCGCCCAGCTGGCATACGGGAAGAAGGCGGGCGCGGAGATCGTCGGCTCGTTCGACGCGATCCGCTGGGTGCCGGAGGCGGAGTTCATCCCACCCGGAATCGATGTCGCGCGCATCGCTCCGTCTCCGCCGAGTGACCGCGAGCGTCCGGTCATCCTCCACGCCCCCTCCTCCCGCCGACGTAAGGGAACGGCGGACGTGATCGCGGCCTGCGAGGGACTCGACGCGGACCTTCTCCTGGTCGAAGGCCTGCAGCACGACGATGCCTTCGAGCGCTATCGCGAAGCTGACATC
>JACCVK010000115.1 GCA_013698195.1 Actinomycetota bacterium
CGACGTCCTCGAGATGTAGCCCATCTTGCGGCTCGTCGCGCGGGTACGGACGAACGCTGGAACGGCGGAAGCGACCGTCGGCGAGCCCAGCCTCGGCGCCGTCCGGATTCACGCGGGGGACGACGTAGAACGTGCGTGTGTCGAGCGCCGCTGTCACGCGCCCGTCCTCTCCGTGCCCGTGCAGCAGCCGGTCGAGGAGCGCGAGCGCCGCGGTCGTCCCGGTGAACTCCATCGCATGGATCTGCGCGTGGATGAAGACCGCGGGCTTCTCCTCGGGCGGCCCGGTCTCGAAGTTCGTCACGGTCACGAGAGGGATCTCGCGTCCCTCGTAGGACGTCCCGATGGATTCGACGCGGCCGAGACTCGGGAACTCGGACGCCCAGGTGTCGAGTGTGTCCGTCAGCTCGGCATACGTGTAGAAGCGGTCGAAGCGGACACGCGTCGGCACGAGCGCGACCCTAGTCGATCAACTTGACTTCGAGCGCGCTCGAAGTCGTAGCATCGAGTGCGTGCCACGGCTATCGGTCTCCGAAGCTGCCAAGGAGTGCGGGTTAACCGCGACGGCGCTGCGCTACTACGAGCAGGCCGGGTTGGTTCCGCCGGTTGCGCGCGACCGCGCTGGTCGACGGGTGTTCGGCGAGCACGATCTTGCCTGGATCCGGTACGCAGTCTGCCTCCGGTCGCTGGGCATGGGCGTGGCTGACATCGCCCGCTACGTCCGCGTGGCGCAGCGGGCGGATGGACTCGACGAGCAGATGGTGTTGCTCGTCGAACACGTCGAACGGATGGAGAAGCAACGCGCGACGCTCGATCACTTCATCGCCGTCACCCGGGCTAAGCTCGCGGCCAACTACGTCGAGACATGATCGAGCAGGTCTCGCTCGGGCGGACCGGCCTCAGCGTCAGCCGGGTCTGCCTCGGAACGATGAACTTCGGTGGTCGCACGCACCGAGACGTTGCCGTGCAGATCCTCGACCGGGCGTTCGAATGCGGCGTGACGTTCATCGACACTGCGAACGTCTACGGCCATGAGCCGGCCGACTTCGGCGTCGGTCGTGGTAGGAGCGAGGAAATCATCGGCAGCTGGCTGGCGGGCCGGCGCGAGGACGTCGTCGTGGGGTCGAAGCTCTACTTTCCGATGCGCGACGGCGCAGGGGCACTCGGCTCGAGCCGGCGGAACGTGATCAGGGAGTGCGAGGCGTCGCTACGTCGGCTGCGAACCGACTTCATCGACCTGTACCAGCTACATCACCCTTCGAACGACGTCCCCATCGACGAAACGCTCAGGGCGCTGGACGATCTCGTCACCGCCGGCAAGGTGCGCTACGTCGGTACGAGCTCCTTCGCGGCCTGGCAGATCCTCGAGTCGCTCTGGGCGTCTTCGGATCGGCGTCTCGTTGCGATGTCCTCGGAGCAGCCGGTGTACAACCTGCTGGATCGGCGCATCGAGCGCGAGCTGATGCCAATGACGGTCACCTACGGTCTCGGATTGCTCACGTGGTCTCCGCTCGCAGGAGGCGTGCTGGCCGGGAGGTACGAGCGAGGAGCCAGGCCACCGCCGGGCTCAAGGCACGAGACGTTCTGGGAAGGCCGCCACGAGGCGATCACCGACGAGGTCTTCGATGTTCTCGACGAGCTCATCGAGGCAGCGGGCTCTGCAGGAATCGAGCTCCACCAACTCGCCCACGCCTGGCTCCTGAGCCAGCGTGCGGTCACGAGCGTAATCGTGGGTCCGCGAACTCTCGACCAGCTCGACGCCGCGCTCACGGCCGCGTTCGTCAGTCTGCCGTCGGACGTGCTCGACGCCGTCGACGAGATAGTTCCGCCCGGGCGCGCCACGTTGCCACAGTACGGGCCTGACGGACTTGCCTGGACCACCTGGGGCCCGCACCGATACGCCTGGCGCTGAGAGCTGCGACCGTCGACTACGCTCAGCGCGTGCGGGAGCTCCACGAGTACCGGGACGAGTTTCCGATCCTCGCAGAAACGACGTACCTCGTGAACCACTCTCTTGGCGCGATGCCGCGGCGTGCCGCGGAGCGCCTCGCCGAGTTCGCGCGCATGTGGGCCGAGCGCGGGATTCGCTCCTGGGCGGAGGGTTGGTGGGCGACGCCCTGGACGGTCGGGGACCAGATCGGGCGAATCGTCGGCGCGCGGCCGGGCTCGACCGTCATGCACCAGAACGTGGCCGTCGCCGAGGCGGTCGTGCTCTCGTGCTTCCGGCCCGTTGCTCCCGGTCGTAACCGGGTGGTGTACGAACGCGGCAACTTCCCGTCCGTCCGCTACCTGTACCAGGCGCAGCCGGATCTCGAGGTCGTCGTTTGCGAGGATGACGCCGAGCTCGTGGAGCGAATCGACGAGCGCACGCTCCTCGTGCCGATCTCCCACGTTCTCTTCAAGCCGGGCGAGATCCAGGACGTGGAGCCGATCGTCCGGCGCGCGCGCGATGTGGGCGCGCACGTCGTCCTCGACTGCTACCAGTCGGCGGGCATCGTCCCGCTCGACCTCACCGCGCTCGAGGTGAGCTTTGCCGTCGGCGGCTCCGTGAAGTGGCTCTGTGGCGGGCCGGGAAACGGTTGGCTGTACGTGCGGCCGGACCTCGTCGAGTCACTCGCGCCGACGTACACCGGTTGGCAGGCCCACGCTCGTCCGTTCGGCTTCGAGGAGGAGATGGAGTACGCCGGCGGGATTGCGCGTTTCCTCACCGGGACGCCGAACGTGCCGGCCCACTACGCGGCGACCGCCGGGTACGACCTCGTCGAGGAGGTGGGTGTTGCGCGCATCCGCGAGAGCTCGCTCCGCCAGACGCAGCTCCTCATCGACCTCGCCGACGAGCGTGGGTTCGAGGTCATGAGCCCGCGGGCTCCCGCACGGCGGGGCGGGACGGTGACGATTCGCGTGCCCGAGTTCCCGGCCGTGCACGCCGAGCTCGCTGCTCGCGCGATCCTGTGCGACTTCCGGCCCGATGCTGGAATCCGCCTCGGCCCGCACTTCTTCTCGACGGACGAGGAGCTGAGATTCGCCGTCGACCAGATCGCCGACATCGTCGAGACGGGCGCGCATGCGCGACACGTCGGCGCGGTCGCGCTCCACTAGCTGCCGGGCGGGACTAGGGAGCGAGGCGTGCGACCGCCGAGAGCTTGTTACGGGCATCGAGCGCTGCGACTTTGTACGACTCGGCCAGAGTCGGGTAGTTGAAGACAGCGTCGACGAGGTAGTCGATCGTCCCTTTCAACCCCATCACCGTCTGTCCGATGTGGACGACCTCCGTCGCGTTCGTGCCGAGGACATGGACACCGAGGATGGTTCGGTCTTCAGTCGACACGAGAAGCTTCAGCATCCCGTACGTGTCGCCGAGGATGTGCCCGCGCTAGCTCGCGATAGCGAGAGAGCCCGACCTCGTACGGAACGGCTGCTTCCGTCAGCTCCTCTTCCGTACGGCCGACGTAGCTGATCTCTGGGATCGTGTAGATGCCGATCGGAAGCAGCTCGCTCTCGAGAGTGCTGCGTCCTCCCCGAAGGCATGGGCGGACGCTAGGCGCCCTTGCTCCATTGCAGTGGCTGCCAGCGCCGGCCAGCCGATGACATCCCCCGCCGCGAAGATGTGCTCGACGCTGGTCCGGTAGTCGGGGCCGACGGCGATGCGGCCACGCTCGTCGGCTTGCAGGCCGGCCTTTTCGAGCTCGAGGCCATCCGTCTCGCCCTGGCGTCCGGCGGCGTACAGCACGACCTCGGCCGGAATTCGCTTCCCGCTCGCAAGCTGGGTCAACGTCGAATCGGCATGGCGTTCGACCGCGGTCACTTCCTCGCCGAGGCGAAAGACCACGCCGAGGTCGCGCAGGTGGTACTGGAGACCCTCCGTGATCTGGTCGTCGCAGAAGTCGAGCAGACGGGCTCGTTTCTCCACCAAGGTCACGTTCGAGCCGAGGGCGGCGAACATGGACGCGTACTCGACGCCGATCACACCCGCACCCACGACGACAACTGAAGCCGGGATCTGGCCCAGCAGCAGCAAGCCGTCCGAGTCGAGAATCGTCTTGTCGTCGAAGTCCACCGCGGATGGACGCGCCGGGCGGGTGCCGCTGGCAATGACGAACCTCTCTGCAGTCACGCGTCGCTCGTCTTCGCCTGACACCAAAACGGTGTTGGGGTCGAGGAAGTGAGCGCTGCCGTGAAAGACCTGGATGTGGTTCCGCATCAACTGGTGGCGGACGACATCGACCTCGCGATCGATCACCTGTCGCGTGCGTTGTCGCAGATCTTCGATCGTGATCTCCTCTTTCACGCGATAGCTCTGGCCATACGTCGTCCTCTGGCTGATGCCGGTTAGGTAGACGATCGCCTCGCGCAGCGTCTTCGACGGAATCGTCCCCCAGTTGACCGACACGCCTCCGAGCTCACGTCGCTCGACGAGCGCGACACGCCTGCCGAGCTTTGCCGCCTGAATCGCCGCCTTCTGTCCAGCCGGTCCGGATCCGATGACAAGAAGCTCGAAGTCGTCGCTCATGTTGGTTGCAGAATCGCACGGGATGCCCGTTCAGAGCGATTCTCCGACCGAGGCCATGGAAGCCGGGAGCGCTCGTAGCTCGACGCGACCCGCCCACGGGCTGGACTCCGCTGCACCTGGCGTCATACGATCCGGTCAAATGGCCCTGCAAACAGCCGAGAAGACGCTGCACCAGATCGTCTCGACGGTCGCGTCGTCGCTCGAGCTGACGGAGGTGCTGAGGGCCGTCGTTCGTCTGATGTCGGAGGCGAGCGGCGTCCACGCGTGCTTCGCATACGTCATCTCGGAGGACGGCGAGCGACTCGAGCTGCGGGCAGCGTCTCCGCCGTACTCCCGGCAGGCGGGCAAGGTCGTGATGGAGCGGGGAGAGGGTTTGGCGTGGTGGGCGGCAGAGCGCGGCGAGCCGGCGTTCATCCGCGACGACGCTCTGGCCGATCCGCGTACGAAGTACTTCGCGGAGCTCGAGGAAGAGAAGTTCCAGTCGCTGCTCGCGCTCCCGGTGATCGGCCGCTCGGGTGAGGCGATCGGCGTCATCACCGCGCATACCGAGGCACCGCGCGAGTTCTCAGACGACGAGGTCGACTTCCTCGTGACTTCGGCCTCGCTCGTCGCGGGCGCCATCGAGAACGCCCGCCTGTACGAGGAGGCGCGAGCTCGCGTGTCGGAGCTCGAGCAGCTCGCGGAGCTCGCAGAGGCGATCGCCCGCGTGGACGCGCTCGACGAGCTGCTCGCGACAGTCGTCCAGAGCACGCAGCCGCTGCTTGCCGCGCGCGCCTGTCACGTCTACCTCCTCGATCCCGGGAGCGAGGAGCTCGAGCGTCGCGCGAGCGCCCCTGAGGCGGGAAACGCACGACAACGGCTCGGCCTCGCCGAGCTCGGACCCGAGCTCGCGCGCGGCGGCCGCAGCTCGAGACTGGCCGTGCCGCTCGTCGCGAACGGCGAGCTCATCGGCTTGTTGGTCGCCGAAGGCAGCGCGCGGGTAGAGCTCGGGCGCGCAATCGCGAGCCAGGTCGCCGTCGGAATCAAGAAGGTGCAGGTGATCGAGCAGCTCACCGAGAAGAACCTCATCAAGGACTTCTTCGAGGAGCTTGCTGGAGGCAGGCCGCGCGGAGATCTCGAAGGACGCGCGGCGAGGCTCGGATGCGACCTAGACCTGCCGCATGTGGTTCTGGTGGCCGAGCCGGCGGGTGCCGGCCTCGAACGGGCGCTGCGCGCGTCTGCGCCAGGGTCGCTCTTCGATCGTCGCGAGGACTCGCTGCGCGCGCTCGTCAAGCTGGCTACTTCGAGCTCGGACCCCTTCCTCGAGCGGCTGCGGAGGATCCAGGCCGATCTCGAGCGGCCGGGGTCGATCGGGGTCTCGAGCGTGTGCCAGGGTCAGGCAGCGTTCCCCGACGGGTTTGCCGAGGCGCAGCAGGCGTTGCTCGGGACGATCGTGCTCCGTGCCGAACCGACGGTCCTCGCGTACGAGGAACTGGGCGCGTACAAATATCTCCTTCGTGTCGCCGTGGACGGCGGCATTCGCGACGCGACGGTGGACGCGGTTGGACGTCTCGCCGAGTACGACGCTCAACGCGGCTCGCAGCTCGTGACGACCCTGGAAGAGTTCCTGCGTCGGCACGGCAACATCAGCGCCACCTCCGAGGCGCTCTTCGTCCACCCGAACACGCTTCGACAGCGGCTGCGTCGCGTGGCCGAGCTCTCCGGTCTCGACCTACGCCGAGATGACTGGCTCATGATCGAGATCGCGGTCAAGATGGTGAAGCTCGAGCAAGCGCTCGGAGCGGCGAGACCGAACATATAGACGCCGCGCAGGTGTGGAGAACCCGCACCTTCATCGAGGTCGGAGTGCGTGGTACGCCTATGTCCACCTGCAGAGCGCTGCGCCAGGGCGGAAGCCACTCAAGCGGATTCCGGGCGCGCCAGACGATCCCGAAGGGAGTCGCAGCAATGGCCGGAACCGTCGACGCCGTATGGAAGGAGATGCAGGACCGCGGGATCGAGTTCGTCTTCGCGCAGTTCGTCGACATGTACGCGAGGCCGAGCGCGAAGCTCGTTCCCGTCCGCTCGAAGGACGATCTCGAAGGGCTTGTCACCGACGGCGCCGGGTTTGCCGGGTTCGCCGCAGGTGAGATCGGGCAGGTTCCGAGCGACCCGGACATCGCGGCGATTCCGGATTTGGACAGCTACACGCCTGTTCCCTGGCAGCAAAATCTCGCCCGCTTCGCCTGCGACATCACCGTAGAGGGCGAGGAGTGGCCGTATTGCCCGCGGACGATCCTCAGGCGCGTGCTCGCTCGCGCGGAGGACCAGGGCTACGAGTTCCAGATGGGGCTCGAGCTCGAGTACTTCCTCGTGAAGCAGCGAGAGGACGGATCGATCGAGATCGCGGACTCCTACGACACGCTCGAGAAGCCCTGCTACGACATGGCAGGGCTCACGCGTCGGTACGACTTCCTGACGACGGTATCCCGCTACTGCAACGACCTCGGCTGGGGGAACTACGCGAACGACCACGAGGACGCGAACGGCCAGTTCGAGCAGAACTTCACCTACGCGAACGCGCTCACAAGCTGCGACCGGGGGATCTTCTTCCGCTACATGGTGCACACGCTCGCGGAGCAGAACGGGATGATCGCGACCTTCATGCCGAAGCCGTTCACCAATCTGACCGGCAACGGCTGCCACTTCCACATGTCGCTCTGGGACGGCGACACGAACCTCTTCCTCGACGAGTCCGACCCGCGTGGCCTCGGGCTCTCGGAGCTCGCGTACAACTTCATCGGCGGGCTGAAAACCCATGCGAGAGCGACGAGCGCGCTGACCGCACCTACCGTCAACTCGTACAAGCGCCTGAAGGTCGGTACCACGTCCAGCGGCGCGACCTGGTCTCCGGTGTGGATCTCGTACGGCTACAACAACCGCACGCAGATGCTTCGCATCCCGGGCCCAGGGCGGATCGAGGACAGGACGATCGACGGCTCGTGCAACCCATATCTCGCCGCGGCCGCGGTGCTGGCCGCGGGACTAGACGGGATCGAGCAGAAGCTCGACGCGGGTGAGCCGAACTCGGAGAACCTTTACTCGATTCCCTACGACGAGCTGCGCGCGCGCGGGCTCGAGACGCTGCCGCACAACCTGCTCGAGGCGACGGACGAGCTCGCGCAAGACGACGTGCTCCGCAAGGCGCTGGGGCCGGTCCGCGACGAGGACTACGTCGACTACTTCATCCGCGTCAAGCTCGAGGAGTGGAATCGGTACCACGAGCAGGTGACGCCCTGGGAGCTACGTGAGTACCTCACGCGTTTCTGATGCGGGAGCGAGACAGCAGTTTGTGACGATCAGTTACAAGGTGGATGAGCAGCCAATTAGCCAGGTAACAAAGGCGGTGGAGGCAGCTTGTGACGATCAGTTACAAAGTGGAGGTTCCAACCATGGCGAATAGGCGAAATTCGGCCAAATCATGTGCTTTGTGGGACGGCGATCTGTGTACCTTCTGAACATATGTGCGGGATCGTCGGTCTCTTTGCGAAGTCGGCAACCGTAGAGGAGCGCCTCGGCGTTCATCTCGCCGCGATGCTCGAGCAGATGTCCGACCGCGGCCCGGACAGCGCAGGAGTCGCCGTCTACCGAGATCCGGCCCCGTACGGCTCGAGCAAGCTCACGCTCTTCTCCTCGGACACCCGAGAGCCGTGGGACGAGGTGGGCGGTGCGCTCGAGCAGGCGTTCGGCGGGGCGTGCAAGCCGCGCGTCCGCGCGAGCCACGCCGTCTTCGTCGTCGAAGCCGAGGCGACGGAAGCGGAGCAGTGGGTGAGGGCGAACCGGCCCGATCTCCGCGTGATGAGCGCCGGCACCGTGATCGAGATCTACAAGGAGACCGGCCTGCCGCACGAGTTCGTCCAGCAGTTCGGGCTCTCGGAGCTGACCGGAACGCACGCGCTCGGGCACACACGCATGGCGACCGAGAGCCGGGTGACCACGGCCGGCTCGCACCCGTTCTCGACGGGCCTCGACCTCTGTCTCGTCCACAACGGCTCCCTCTCGAACCACAACCGGCTGCGCCAGACCCTGCGCCGCGAGGGGATCGAGTTCCAGACCGAGAACGACACGGAGGTCGCGGCCGGCTACCTGGCCTGGCGGATGCGCGAAGGTGCGTCGCTCGAGGTAGCGCTCGAAGGTTGCCTCGACGATCTCGACGGCTTCTACACGTTCGCTGTCGGAACCGCCGATGGGTTTGCGGTGCTCCGTGATCCGATCGCGTGCAAGCCCGCGGTGCTCGCAGAGACGGGCGAGTGGGTGGCGATGGGCTCGGAGTGGCGGGCGATCTCGGTGCTTCCGGGTGCGACCGACGCCGAGACCTGGGAGCCCGAGCCCGGCGTCGTGTATGTCTGGGAAAAGGCAGCCGTGTGATGGCCGCCGTGCCGGCCGAGGAGGTCGCGGTCGAGGTTGTCGATCTCGAGAAGATCTCGCTCCGGGAGCTCAACCAGCGTCTTCACAACCTCGCGCACGCGCCCGGGCCGAGCGCGTGGCGCGTGGTCAATCCGGACGGAGCTCACGCGGTTGCCTGCGGGATCGACGTCGACGTGGAGGTCGCGATCGAAGGGCACGTCGGTTACTACTGCGCCGGCATGAACAAGCGTGCCACGGTGCGCGTACATGGCAACGCGGGCCCCGGCGTCGCCGAGAACATGATGTCGGGGCAGGTGCTCGTCGACGGTAACGCGAGCCAGTCGGCGGGCGCGACCGGCCGCGGGGGACTGCTTGTGGTGCGGGGCGACGCTTCTGCCCGCTGCGGCATCTCGATGAAGGGCATCGACATCGTCGTCGGCGGCTCGGTCGGTCATCTGAGCGCGTTCATGGCGCAGCGCGGCTGTCTCGTGGTCTGCGGCGACGCCGGCGAGGCGCTCGGGGACTCGATCTACGAGGCACGTTTGTACATCCGAGGCGAGGTCGCCGAGCTTGGCGCGGACTGCGTCGAGAAGGAGGTGCGGGCCGAGCACCGCGAGCAGCTCGGCGGTCTGCTCGAAGCCGCGGGCATCGACGCCGACCCAGCCGACTTCCGGCGCTACGGCTCCGCGCGGAAGCTCTACAACTTCACCATCGACAACGCCGGGGCGTATTAGCTTGGCGGCCGAGACCGAGCGCGCGTGGAACCTTCGCGAGTCGCATCTCTTCGACCGAACCGTCATCGCCGAGATCCAGCGCGCGGCGCGAAAGGGGATCTACGACATCCGCGGCTTCGGCGCGAAGCGGCACGTGCCGCACTTCGACGACCTGCTCTTCCTCGGCGCGAGCATCTCGCGCTACCCACTCGAGGGCTACCGCGAGCGCTGCGCGACCGACGTCGTCCTCGGCACCCGTTTCGCCAAGAAGCCGCTCGAGCTACGGATTCCGGTGACGATCGCGGGTATGAGCTTCGGCGCGCTCTCCGCGCCGGCGAAGGAGGCGCTCGGCCGCGGCGCGAGTGAGGTCGGAACCTCGACGACGACGGGCGACGGCGGGATGACGCCCGAGGAGCGCGAGCACTCGGAAACGCTCGTCTACCAGCTGCTTCCGTCGCGCTACGGCATGAACCCGGACGACCTGCGCAAGGCGGACGCGATCGAGGTCGTCGTCGGCCAGGGTGCGAAGCCGGGCGGCGGCGGAATGCTCCTCGGCCACAAGATCTCGGATCGGGTCGCCGAGATGCGTGATCTGCCGCGGGGCATCGACCAGCGGAGCGCGTCGCGCCATCCAGACTGGACGGGTCCGGACGACCTCGAGATCAAGATCGGCGAACTACGCGAGATCACCGACTGGGAGAAGCCGGTTTTCGTGAAGGTCGGCGCGACGCGCACGTACTACGACGTTCAGCTCGCGGTCAAAGCGGGCGCGGACGTCATCGTCGTGGACGGGATGCAGGGCGGGACCGCGGCGACCCAGGACGTCTTCATCGAGCACGTCGGCATTCCGACGTTGCCGGCCACCCGTATCGCCGTCGAAGCGCTGCAGGAGCTCGGGATGCATCGCCAGGTGCAGCTCATCGTCTCCGGCGGAATCCGGACCGGCGCCGACGTCGCTAAGGCACTCGCGCTGGGCGCCGATGCGGTCTCGATCGGGACGGCGGCGCTCGTCGCGTTGGGCGACAACAGCCCGGAGTACGACGAGCAGTACCGCCAGCTCGGGAGCGCTGCGGGGTTCTACGACGACTACCAGGCGGGGCGCGATCCGGCCGGCATCTCGACACAGGACGACGAGCTCGCCGCGCGCTTGGACCCAGTCGTGGGAGGACGGAAGATCGCGAATTACCTGCGCGTGCTCACGCTCGAGGCGCAGACGCTTGCTCGCGCATGCGGGAAGTCACACGTCCTGAACCTCGAGCCGGAGGATCTGGTCGCGCTGACGGTCGAGGCCGCCGCGATGGCGCGTGTTCCGCTCGCCGGCACCGACTGGATTCCGGGTGCGACGCCCACCTGAGCCAGCGCTTCAACGGTGGTCAACCTCCGGGGCTGGTCTCGCCGGATCCCGTTGACGCGGATCGTCGAGCAACTCCGGTAGCGACCTCCCGACCTCCGCGGCGCGCGGGCCCCGAGAGGTAGACGCGCGTCGTACCCGCGCTCCACGGCGGCGGGCCGGAGATCGACCCGTCCACGACGTCGATGCCGTCCGCGCGGGCCGACTCGGCGATTCGGGCAACCGTCGTGGGGGAGATCGCGTTCAGGTCAGCGAAGAGCAGCGTTGCGGCCTGCTCGCGCGTAGCGCGTGTCAGGTCGCGAGCGACCGCGGACGCGGCTTCGGGCGGCACGATCG
>JACCVK010000151.1 GCA_013698195.1 Actinomycetota bacterium
CCGTCTTGCTTCTGCTTCGCGACCTCGAGAACGACGCGGCGAAACGCCTACTCGGCGCGGCCGAGGTACTGGGCCTCGACACCCTCGTCGAGGCACACGATGCGCTCGAGCTGGCGAGGGCGGAGGCTCTCGGCGCTCCGGTCATCGGGTTGAACGCGCGCGATCTCGAGACCTTCGAGATCGACCGCCGCGCACAGCTCGAGCTCATCGCCGGTGCGCCGCGCGACCGCATCATCGTGGCGGAGAGCGGCATCGAGTCGCGCGTCCAGGGAGCCGAGGCGGAGCTGGCGGGCGCGGACGCGATTCTCGTCGGCACCGCCCTCATGCGCGCTCCCGAACCTGCCCGGAAGCTGGCAGAGCTGCTCGCGCGTCCGCTCGTGAAGGTCTGCGGCTTGACGCGGGAAGAGGACGTCGCCGTCGCAGCCGAAGCCGGAGCCGACCTGGCCGGCTTCGTGCTCGTCGAGGCCAGCCCGCGCTGGGCGCGCGACGTGCTTCCGGTTCCCGACACGATGCTCGCGGTGGCTGTTTGCGTCGGCGAGCCGAGCGAAGCGCCGGCCGATCTCGTCCAGCTCTACCCGCACGAAGACGGCAAGGTGCGCGGTCGCGACGGCGTCCTCCTCCGTGACGGGCAGGAGGTGGCGCGCGTCCTCGATCTTCCCTGGCAGGAAGCCGATCCCGGTCACCTCGAGCGAGCCGCTCGGGCCGACGGCCGGATCATGCTCGCCGGCGGGCTCGGCCCCGAGAACGTCCGTATGGCGATCGAGACCGTGCGACCGTGGGCCGTCGACGCGAGCTCCAGCCTCGAGCTCGAGCCGGGCATCAAGGATCATGAGCGGGTCCGCGCGTACGTCGAGGCGGCGCGCGGTTGAGCACAGGTGTGTACGGGGCTTATGGCGGGCGTTATGTGCCCGAGACGCTTGTGCCCGCCCTCGACGAGCTCGAGCAGGGATACAAGCTGGCCCTTCGCGATCCGGCATTCGCCGCGGAGCTCGAGGAGCTCGGCAGTCGCTACGTGGGTCGCCCGACGCCGCTCTACGATGCCGAGCGCTTCGCTTCCGGCGGCCGCCGCATCCTGCTCAAGCGGGAAGACCTCTGCCACACGGGCGCGCACAAGATCAACAACGCCGTCGGCCAGGCACTGCTCGCGACTCGGCTGGGCAAACAACGGATCGTTGCGGAAACCGGTGCCGGCCAGCACGGCGTCGCCACCGCAACTGTGTGCGCTCGCTCCGGCCTCGAGTGTGTCGTCTACATGGGCTCCGAGGACATGCGACGGCAGCATCCGAACGTCGAGCGCATGCGGCTGCTCGGGGCGGAGGTTCAGCCCGTCGAGTTCGGCACGCGCACGCTGAAAGAGGCGACGAGCGAGGCGATCCGCGACTGGATCTCCAACGTCGAGACGACGTACTACCTCATCGGCTCATGCGTCGGGCCGCACCCATACCCCGCGATCGTGCGCCGGTTGCAGTCGGTCATCGGTCGCGAAGCGCGGAAGCAAGCGCTCGAGATGGTCGGTCGGCTTCCGGAGGCCGTCGTCGCCTGCGTCGGCGGCGGATCGAACGCGATCGGCCTCTTTGCGGGGTTCGTCGAGGATCACCAGGTTCGGCTCGTGGGGGTTGAAGCGGCGGGCGCGGCGAGCCTCGCAGGTGGCCGCACGGCGGTGCTCCACGGCGCGCGCTCCTCGGTGCTCGCGGACGAGGACGGGCAGATCCTCGACGCGCACTCGATCTCGGCCGGACTCGACTACCCGGGCGTCGGTCCCGAGCACGCCTTCCTGCGGGATTCCGGACGCGCCGAGTACGTCACCGCGACGGACGAGGAAGCGCTTGCCGCGTTCCACCGGCTGGCCGAGACCGAGGGCATTCTGCCGGCGCTCGAGCCGGCTCATGCGCTGGCGCGCGCGCTCGACCTGGACGCGGAGGTGGTACTCGTAGGGCTCTCCGGGCGGGGTGACAAGGATCTCGGCGAGGTGCTCGCTCGTTGAAGACGCTCGTCATCTACCTCATGGCGGGCCACGAGACGCCCGAGCTTGCGTCCGCTGTCGAAGCAGGCGGCGCCGACGTGCTGGAGATCGGGTTCCCGTTCTCCGACCCGCTCGCCGATGGTCCCGTGGTCCGGCGAGCGGCCGAGCGAGCGCTCGCGGCGGGCATGAGGACAGCGGCGTGTCTCGAGTGCCTGCGCGACGTGGGGAAGCGCATCGACCTCCCGCTTGTTCCGATGACATACGCAGCGCTACTCGAGGCATACGGCTGGGAGCGCTTTGCCTCGGACGCTCGGGCGGCCGGTGCCACGTCGTTGATCGTCGCCGACTTGCCGGCGGACGAGCAGCCGGAGCTCCGCCGCGTGCAGCTCGTCGCCCCGACGACGACGGACGAACGCATTGCGCTCGCGGCGGAGCACACCGACGGCTGGCTCTATCTCGTGACCGTCACCGGTACCACGGGCGCCCGGTCGGAGCTCTCGCCGGCCCTCGCACCTCTGGTCGAGCGGACGCGGCGGGTGACCGACGTGCCGCTCTACGCGGGCTTCGGCGTGTCGAACCCGGCTCAGGCCGCGGCGGCGGCCGAGCTTGCGGACGGCGTCGTCGTCGGCTCGGCGGCGCTCTTGGCGGCCGAGGACGGTCCGCAGGCGCTCGAGGCCTTCGTGTCTCAGCTCCGCGCCGCCCTGGCGTAGCGCTCGAGCCACTCGCGCGCGACCCGCCAGGCGTCGGAGCCGGCGTCGATGTGCTCGAAGTGACCGGTGTCCGGGAGGACGACGAGCTCGCAGGGGTCACCGGCCGCGCGAGCGCGAGTTGCGTAGGCCTCGGCGATGCGCATGGATACCGTCTCGTCGCGATCGCCGTGCAGCACGAGCTGCGGGACGCCGAGCGGCAGGTGCTCCATCGGTGAGGCGACGTCGTACGCCCATGCATTCGCCGCCGGATCGCCGAGGAGGGCGCGGGTCGGCTCATTTGACGGGGACAGCTCAGCGGCGAGCCGAAGATCGAGCACGCCGGCCTGCGACACGACAGCGCCGATCGCGACCCGCTGCTCGGCTCCCGGAACTCTCGCGGGGAGCCTTGGCCTCGCCGCGGCCCAGACCGCGAGCTGACCACCGGCGGAGTGCCCAACCGCGCCAACGCGCTCGAGGTCGAGCGGTGCGTCGAGCTGGGCGAGCGCATCGACTCCGGCTGCGACATCGTGGAACGTCTCGGGCCAGCCGCCTCCACCGCCGACACGACGGTACTCGAGGTTCCACGCCGCAAGCCCGTGTCTGGCCAGGTCGACGCAAAGCTCTTCCATCAGCGAGCGGTCGTACCGGACGCGCCAGAACCCGCCGTGGATGACGACGACGACCGGATGCGGCTCGGTGCCGCTCGGCAGGAAGAGCTCGCCGACCTGGCTGCGATCGTCGCCGTACCCGTGAAGAGACCGAGCCGGGCTAATCAGCGCGCCGGCCGCATCAGGGTTGGAGGAGGCGCGCTGGGGCTTTCCCTTCCCAGGCGTCCTCGAGGAGCGAAGCGAGCATCTCCCTGTCCGCGCGGCGAAGATCGACGCCCACCGCGGCGAGACGCTTGCCCCACCAGACCTCCCGACAGCTCGCGGGTGCAGCCTGGACCGCCGTGAGGATGCCGCTTTCGTCGAGCATGACGTTCATCCGATTCTCGTCCCACTGAGTGGCGAAGATCTTGCCGGCGACGCGGAACGAGGGCCGGCCGTGATGATCCTGCTCTACCGCCTCGGGCAGTGCGAGTGCGAGCTTTCGCGCTTGCGCTCGAGACACCACGCCGCAGCCTACGTTGCCACGGGCGTGTCTCGGGACGAGCGATGCGCCCGGCAGGAATCGAACCTGCGACCTCGCGCTCCGGAGGCGCGCGCTCTATCCCCTGAGCTACGGGCGCTCGAGACGCGGAGTGTACTGCCCTTCCCTTGTGGCTCTCGCCCACGAGGTCGTACTCTCCTGGCGTGCCGCCGCTCGCCGACGTCAACGAGACGTACACCGACATCATCACGACCGTTTTCTCGTCGACGATCGCAGCAAAGGCGTGGCTGGCGACTGCGGCTCTCGCGTTCGTCGTCGTCCAGCTCGTGACGGCGGCGCGGATCTACGGTCGTCTTAGCTTCCTGCCTGAGCGCGGCGCCACGATCGCGAGCGTTCACCGCTGGTCGGGTCGGACGGCATTCCTGCTGACGCTGCCCGTGTTCTTCCATTGCGTCACGATCCTCGGCTTCCAGACACCCGGCGCGCGGGTCGCGATCCATTCGCTCGCGGGCACGTTCGTGTACGGCGTCTTCGCCGCGAAGGTGCTCATCGTGCGCGACCGGTCACTTCCGGGCTGGACGTTGCCGGTCGCCGGTCTGAGCCTCGCATCGACGCTCGTCGTGATCTGGCTCACCTCGAGCCTCTGGTACTTCACGAACGTGAGGTTCGGCTTTTGATGAGACGGATCTGGAGGCCGGTGCTCGTTGGCGCGGTCATCGCGCTCGTGACCTTCGCGCTTGCCAAAGCGCAGATCTTCGAGCCGTCGGCGGCCGCTCCGGGGACGCCGGTAGCCGGCAATGCGGCGCGCGGCGAAGCGGTCTTCGGGCGCGAGTGCGCGACGTGCCACGGGACTGCAGGGGAGGGCGGATCGGGCCCCGCGCTTCAGCGGACAAGCCTCGATGCGTCGTTCGTCACGGAGCGCGTGCGTGCGGGCGCGGGCGTCATGCCCGGCGGGCTCGTGACGGGCCAGGACGAGGCCGACGTCGTCGCCTACGTCGTGGGGATCTCGGCTCCGTAGCTCACGGACTAGGCTTGCTCCTAGGAATGGAGGTCGAGGCGCGGATCGTCCGGCTGGAGCTCGCGGAGACCTTTGTCATCTCGAGGGAGTCCACGGATTTCGCAGACGTCGTCCATGTGGCTCTCCGCCACGAGGGCGTCACCGGCTACGGCGAGGCTGCGCCGGTCGACCGCTACGACGAATCGCCGAAGTCGGCCAAGCGCTTCGTCGAGGAGCATTCGGAGCTTCTCGGAGACGACCCGTTCGCGCTCGAGGACGCCGGTGAGCGGCTCGCGGCGATCCCCGGCGAGCAGGCCGCGAAGGCAGCGCTCGACGCGGCACTGCACGACCTCCAGGGCAAGCTCCTCGGGATTCCGGCCGCGCGCCTGCTCGGCGTGCCGCGCTCCGGACCGCCGACGTCGTGGACGATCTGGCTCGGCGATCC
>JACCVK010000180.1 GCA_013698195.1 Actinomycetota bacterium
CGACGGTGTCTCGCAGGAACACATCGACTACATGGTGGAGCGCGTCCCGATGGGACGGATGGGGCGCGCCGAGGAAGTGGCGGCACTCATCTGCTGGCTCGCAAGCGAGGAGTGCTCCTTCTCGACGGGCGCCACATACGACATCTCCGGCGGGCGGGCGGTCTACTGATGCGGCGAATCCGCTTCCGAGGGCCCAACGGCGTGGAAGACGGCGCGGTCGAGGACGGCTTCGTGCTGACGCGAGCGGGCCAGCGCATCGAGCCGCTCGACCTGGAGACGCTCGAGCTGCCCGCCCCGTACGAGCTTCTCCTCCCGGTCGAGCCACCGGAGGTGTGGTGCGCGGGGGTCACGTACGAGCGCTCGCGCGACGCGCGGATCGAGGAGAGCGCCGCACAGGACGTCTATTCACTCGTCTACGACGCGGAGCGGCCCGAGCTCTTCCTGAAGGACGCTGGCTGCCGGCGAACCGTCGGCCCCGGCGAGCCCGTCGGGATTCGCTCGGACTCGGCCTGGAACGTCCCCGAGCCCGAGATCGGACTCGTGCTGGGCGTCGACGGCGAGATCGCGGGTGCCACGATCGGTAACGACGTGTCGTCGCGAGACATCGAGGGCGCGAACCCGCTGTACCTACCGCAGGCAAAGGTATACGCAGGCGCGTGCGCGCTTGGCCCGGCCGTCGTCTCCCCCGCGCCGGACGGGCCGCTCGAGATCCGGCTACGCATTCTTGGCGAGAACGCCGAGGAATTGTTCTCGGCCGAGACCTCGACCGCTCGGATGAAGCGCTCGTTCGAAGAGCTCGTCGCCTACCTCGTGCGCGACAACCCCGTGCCCGCGCGCAGCGTCCTCCTGACCGGCACCGGCCTCGTCCCGCCAGATGACTTCACGCTCGAGCCGGGTCATGTGGTCGAAATCTCGGTGCCCGGGATCGGCACGCTCTCCAACCCCGTCGTCCTCGCCTCGAGCCTCGTGCAAAGGAGCGCAGCGCATGTCTGAGTCCCAGACCGTCATCGAAGCACCGGCTCGCAACTACATCGGCGGCACCTGGCGCGAGAGCGCGAGCGGCGAGACGTACGAGAAGCGGAACCCGTGGCGGCCCTCGGAGATCACAGGGGTATTCCCGGCGTCGGCGGTCGAGGACGCACAGGCTGCGATCGAGGCGGCACGCGAGGCGTTTCCGGCCTGGGCCGCGCTCCCGGCAGCCGGGCGGGCGGCGTTCTTCGGCAAGGCGGCGAACGCGCTCGAGGCCCGCGCGGAACAGGTCGCGCAGGACATGACGGCGGAGATGGGCAAGCCGCTTCGCGAGTCCCGGCTGGAGGCGCTCCGGGCCGCGACCATCCTCCGGTACTCGGCCGGCGAGGCGTGGCGCCCGATCGGCCAGCTCTACGAGCCGTCGGTGCCGAATCAACGCCTGTTCACGTTGAGGCGGCCGCTCGGCGTCGTCGGCCTCATTACGCCGTGGAACTTTCCGATCGCGATCCCGGTCTGGAAGCTCGCGCCGGCTCTCATCTACGGCAACACCGTCGTCCTGAAGCTGGGGTACGAGGCGCCGCGCACGGGCCTCCATGTCGCCGAGGCGTTCGCCGAAGCGTGTCTGCCCGCCGGAGTGCTCAACGTGCTCACCGGCGCGGGCTCCACGGTTGGCGCTGAGCTCGTTCGCAACCCGGGCATCCGCGCGATCTCGTTCACGGGCTCCGTTCCCGTGGGCCGCTCGGTGCGCGACGAGGCGACGGCACGCGATTGCCGCGTCCAGCTAGAGCTCGGCGGACACAACCCACTGATCGTCGCCGCCGACGCGGAGGTCGACCGTGCGGTCGAAGCCGCCTACGCGGGCGCCTTCTGGTCGGCCGGACAGAAGTGCACGGCGACCCGGCGCATCCTCGTGCAGGAGGCGGTCTACGACGAGTTCCGGGACGGCCTGCTGGCTCGCATCGTCCGAGGCAAGGTCGGTGATCCCTCCGATCCAGAGGTCGAGGTCGGGCCGGTTGTCAACGAGAGTGCGCTTGACGACATCCTCGGCGCAATTGCGCGGGCGCGCGGCGAGGGCGGTGACGTCCTCGCAGGCGGCGAGCGGACCGACGAGGACGGCTACCTCATCGCCCCCACCCTCTTCGAGGGACTTGCCGACGACGCTGAGCTCTCGTGCGAAGAGGTGTTCGGGCCAGTGGCTGCGCTGTGCCGTTACTCGACCCTCGACGAGGCGATCGAGCGAGCAAACGCCGTGCGCTTCGGTCTCTCAGCGTCGATCTTCACCCGCGACCTGTACGCGGTGCAGCGCTTCACCCAGGAGATCGGGGCAGGCATCATCCACGTCAACTCGCAAACAGCGGGGGCCGATGTGCACGTGCCGTTCGGCGGCGTCAAGGGCTCGGGCTGGGGGCCGCACGAGCAGGGCCGGGCCGCGCTGGAGTTCTACACCGAGGCCGTCACCGTGTATCAGGACGCGCCACTTGCCTGAGACCGGGCGGACGCTGGTCACCGGTGCGCTCGGTTGCCTCGGCGCGTGGACGCTCAAGGCACTGCTGGACGACGGTGAGGAGCCGGTCGGCTACGACCTCGGCGGAGACGACTCGCGTCTACGCGTCGTCCTGGCGGAGGACGAGGTCGAGCGAGTCACGCTCGTTCAGGGCGACGTCACCGATCAGGAGGCTCTCGGGCGGGCGCTCGACGAGCACGATGTGACAGCGCTCGTGCACCTCGCCGCGCTCCAGGTTCCGTTCTGCCGCGCGGACCCGGCCCTCGGAGCGCGGGTCAACGTGCTCGGAACCGTCGTTGTCTTCGAGGCGGTGAAGGAACGTCGCGATCGGCTACCCGGTTTCGCGTACGCAAGCTCGACCGCCGTCTACAACGCGACCGACCCCTCCCCCGCGCCGGAGTCCGGGGGAGCAGCTCCGAGAACGCTGTACGGCACGTACAAGCTCGCAAACGAGGGTACGGCGCGGGTCTTCTGGCAGGACGAACGCGTCGCATCGATCGGGATCCGTCCCTACGTCGTCTATGGGCCGGGGCGCGACCAGGGCATGACCTCGTCCCCGACGCTCGCGATGGCGGCGGCGGCTCGTGGCGAGTCGTTCGAGATTGCGTACGGAGGAACGGCACAGTACGACTACGCGCCGGACGTCGGCAAAGCTTTCGCCCTCGCCGCTCGGGCCGCTCGCGACGGAGCACACGTTGCGAACTTCCCGGGCGAGCCGTCGTCCATGACCGAGGTCGTCTCCGCGATCGAAGCGGCAGCGCCGGAAGCGACGAGCGCCATCACCTGGCGGGACGAGCCCCTTCCGTTTCCCGAGTCGCTCGATTCCCGCCTCCTCGAACAGCTTCTCGGCCCACTCTCGCACACCCCCCTTTCGGAGGGCGTGGCCCGGACCGTCGAGCGCTTTCGTGAGCTGACGAGGAACCAACAGATGTCGTCGACCCCACATGTTTAGAGGGAAGGCAGTCAGCTTGCTCGTCCTGCTCGCACTGCCGCTCGGGCTTGCCGCGTGCGGGGCAGGAGGCGCCACGCAGGTCGGCCTCGCACCGACTCGCGACTGGCCGGGCGAGATGACGTGCCCACCGACGACCGCCGCCGTCTGCGGCGAGGATCGCGTCACGCTCTTCAGCACGATCAACGAACCAGCCGGCACGACGTACGGCATCGCGAGCTCGAACGACGACGTGTTCGTCATCTGTCGTTGGCCGGCGGGCGCACCGGCGTCCACCTGCGAGCAGATTCCGCCGGCCGGCGCGCGAGTCGTCGGTGAGGCGGCGGTCTACCGAGTCGACGACTGAAGCGCTCCGCCCACCGCGGCGACCGCGACGCCACCCGCCGCGACGAGGACGATCGTCCCGCCGGGGGGCAGATCCGCGTAGTACGAGATCGTCAAGCCGAGGAAGACCGAGCCGAGCCCGAGCCCGATCGAGAGGAGCATCGTCGAGGCGAGGCTCCAGCCGATCCGCGTCGCCGCCGTGACCGGAAGCACCATCAGCGCGGCGATCAGGAGCACGCCGACAATTTGCAAGGAAAGCGCGACCGTCAGCGCCGCAAGCACGGCGAGCACGACATTCAGGAACCCAACGGGAACGCCCGAGACGCGAGCTCCTTCCTCGTCGATGACGACAGCCGAGAACGCTCGGTAGAGGACCGCAATGCAGAGCAGTCCGGCCAGACCGAGGAGTGCGACGACCACGACGTCCTGGCGCGTCACCGTGAGAATCGAGCCGAAGAGGTACTGGAAGAGGTTCACGTCGAGCGAGCCCGCAAGGGACACGAGCACCACCCCGGCGGCGATTCCCGTATAGAAGACGAGAGCGAGTGCCTGGTCACCCGCCGCCAGGCGACGTGAGCGAAGCCACTCGATCGCGACGCCACCCGCCACCGCGGCGACGAGCGCGGTCAGGATCGGCGAGACGTCGAGCAGGATCCCCAGCGCGACTCCGGCGAATGCGACGTGCCCGATGCCATCGCCGATCAGGCTCAGCCGACGCTGGACGAGGAAAAAGCCGACAGCGGGAGCCAGGACGCCGATAACCGCCCCGACCGCGAAGGCGAGGCGCATGAACTCGGACTCAAACATGGACGTGCGAAGGGTCGTGCCACAGTCCGGGGAGCTCGCTCGGCGGCCCGTCGAAGACGATCGCTCCGCGCACGAGGACGAGCCGCTCGACGTGGTGCTCGACCGCGCCGAACTCGTGCGAGACATAGAGGATCGTGACGCCGAGGTCGTCGTGCAAGCGGGCTAGCAGCTCGCCGAGTGCTTCCTGGGACTCCGCATCGACTCCCGTCGTCGGCTCGTCGAGGGCAAGCAATCTCGGACGCCCGGCGAGCGCCTTGGCGATCATCGCGCGCTGCTGCTGACCTCCAGAGAGGAGCCGGAGCTGATCGTCGGTACGCTCGGCGAGCCCGACGAGCGCGATCGCCTCGTCGACGCGTGCGCGGTCGGCGCGCCGTAGAGGTCCGAAAACGCCGCGAGCAGGAAGGGTTCCGGCGGCGACGATCTCGCGAACGGTGACCGGCGCATCGAGGGCGAGTGACGCGCGCTGCGGCAGATAGCCGAGCGTGTCCCGCGCCGAGAAGCGCTCTGCGGGCTCTCCATAGAGGCGGACAGCGCCGGCGGCGGGTCGCTCGAGGCCGAGCACGAGCCGCAGGAGCGTCGTCTTGCCGCCGCCGTTCGGCCCGGCGAGGGCGACGAACTCGCCCGTTCCGATTCGCAAGTCGACCTCTCGGAGGACGGTCTCGCCGCCCCCGTACGCAAACGACACGGACTCGAGCTCGACCGCCGGAGCTACTTGCATCCGAGTCCCTGCCGAAGCGCAGCGCGATTCGCGCGCATGACGGAGAAATAGTCCTCGCCGTCGGCGAGCTCGTCGTCCGTGAGACCTTCGAGCGGGTTCAGGATGGCCGTCTCGACTCCGGCTTCGCGCGCAACCGTCTCGGCTAGCTTCGACGACACGAGCGGCTCGAAGAACACCGTCGTCGCGCCAATCTCCTCGACCTTGGCGGCGAGTGCCTCGAGATCGCGCGCCGACGGGTCGGCCTCGGGAGCGACGCCCGTCAGCGGGATCTGTTCGAGCCCGTACGCGTCCGCGAGGTAGCCGAACGCAGCGTGGCTCGTGACCAGCTCGCGTCTCTCGCAGTGCGCGAGGCCCGCTCGGAGGTCGCGGTCGAGTTTTTCGAGATCGGCTACCAGGGTGTCGGCGGCCGTCGGCTCGCCGAGCGCGTTCGCCACGGTTCGTGCCATCGCCGCGAACCGCAGCGGATCGAGCCAGACGTGTGGATCCGATCCTGTAACGCCGAGCAGGTCGACAGCCCGATCATGCCCAGTGACGGCATCCTCGAGTGCCGGCTGGAAGCCCTGACCGAGGTAGAGCACGAGGTCCGCGTCCTGCACGCGCTCCACGTCGCGGGCAGAGAGCTCGAGGTCGTGGGGCTCGGACCCGGCGGGTGTGATGTTGGTGACGTCAGCATTCGGCGCGATCCGCTCCGCCAGGTACGCCAGCGGATAGAACGCCGCGGCGATGCGCATGTCGGCGCGTGCCGTGTCTTCACGGCCGCAGCCGGCGACGCCCACGGCGAGCCCGGCAACGCCCAAGATGAGAACGATTCTCTCTCGCATGAGCGAGGTCTGTATACCACAGACGCGGGTGAGAATCACTACTATCTAGCGATGAGTGCTGCCTGGGGAGAGCATGTCCGCGCCCAGCTGCGACGCTCGGGCGCGCGCACGGGCGGCGCACGCGAGGCGGTGATCTCGCACCTGGAGGGCCAGGACTGCTGCGTCTCCGCCCAAGAGCTCTACGACCGGCTGCGGGCGGACGGGCGCAAGGTCGG
This sequence comes from Actinomycetota bacterium, assembly GCA_013698195.1. Lineage (GTDB taxonomy): Bacteria > Actinomycetota > Thermoleophilia > Gaiellales > Gaiellaceae > GMQP-bins7. Next base: position 6,308 of record JACCVK010000180.1, read on the forward strand.
GATAGCGAGCATCTACCGCGTGCTCGACCGGCTGTCCGAACTCGGACTCGTGCACCGGGTAGATCTGGGTGGCGGCGTGACGCGCTTCGAGCCCGCGCTTCCGGGCGGGGAGCATCACCACCACCTCGTCTGCGACGAATGTGGCCGAGTCGAGATGTTCGACAACGACGGCCTCGAGCGCGCACTCGAGCTCGTAGCCGGCGCCCGCGGCTACGAGCTCGCACAGCACGATGTCGTGCTCCGCGGCCTGTGCGCCGCGTGTAAGCCCGCAAGCACCGTTTCGTCAGCGTGAGGTAGCGCTCGGGCCTAGTGCAGCAACGGCTTCAGCACGTCGCGCGAGATCAGGAACCCGCGCTTGACGAGCTCCTCCGATCCCTCGAACGCACGATCCTCGTGCTCGATGGAGACGACATAGTCGTACCCCGCGCGGTAGAGGGCGGCAACGAACCGATCCCAGCGAACCTCGCCGAGACCCGGTAGCCGCGGCACCTGCCACCCCATCCCGACCGACACGGTCCCGTTCCGATACAGGCCGTCGCGGTCGATCTCCATGTCCTTCGCGTGCACGTGCAGGATCTTCGAGGCGTAGTCCCGCACCACGCGCTCGTAGTCGATCATCAGCCAGACGAGATGCGAGGGATCTAGGTTGAGCCCGAAGCTCGGGCTGTCCACGATCGAGAACATCTCGTCCCAGATAGCCGGCGTGGATGCGAGATTCGTGCCGCCCGGCCACTCGTCGTACGAGAAGAGCATCGGGCAGTTCTCGATCGCGATCTGCACACCGCGCTCGCCCGCGTAGTCGACGAGGCGAGGCCAGACCTTGCGGAACTCGCGAAAGTTGCCCGGCACGTTCTTGGAGCTGTCGCGCCCGACGAAGGTCCCCACGATCGGGACGCCCAGTTTCGCCGCGGCATCGATCACCTTCTTCAGATGCGTGTTGGCCGCGCGGCGCTCACCCGAGTCGGGATGAAGGTTGTTCGGGTAGTACGCGAGCGACGAAATCTCGAGCCCGTGCCGGAAGAGCAAGTCGCCGACCGTGTCCGGATCGAGACGGCCGACGTCGATGTGTGATGTGCCTGCGTAGCGCCGCCTCTCTCCTCCCGCGGCCGGCCAGCAGGCGATCTCGAGCATCTGAAAACCCTCGCCCGAGGCCCAGGCCGCGACCTCCTCGAGCGTACGGCGTGGAAACGGGGCAGTCAGCAAGCCGAGTCTCATGCGGGCACCTGGGAAGCCGCCGCCGCCCGCTTCGCCGCGGCGCTCGTCCTCCGCCGCACGACGCGCTCGGTGCGACGAACGTGCTTGCGCGCTTCCGAGC
>JACCVK010000184.1 GCA_013698195.1 Actinomycetota bacterium
AGCGCGAGCTGCGGCAGCGCTTCCGCGCGCTTCAGGCCACGCAGGATCGCGTACAGGAAGCCGGCACCCATTCCAAGCTGCGCGATCGCGGTGCCCCACGCCGAGCCTTCGATCCCCCAGTCGAACACGTACACGAAGAGCACTTCGAGCACGACATTGACGCCGTTTGCGACGATGACGATCACGAGTGGCGTCCGGAGATCGGAGACTCCGCGGAGGTAGCCCTGCCCGCCGAGCGCGAGAAAGGCGGCCGGAAGACCGATGGCGGCAATGCGCAGATAGGTGACCGCGTACTCGGCGGCGGCTCCCTCGCCACCCATGAGCGAGACGAGTGGATCGGCAAGCACCGCGACGAGGCCCGCTACGACGACCCCGAACACGAGCGAAAGCCAGACTGCCTGGGCTCCCAGCCGCCGTGCGATCTCCGCCTCCCCCGCGCCGCCGGCACGCGCGACCTGGGCCGTCGTCCCGTACTGGAGGAAGTTGAAGATCGCGAACACACCGCCGAGGATCGCTCCGGCAATCCCGAGCGCGGCGAGCTGCGACCGGCCGAGGTGTCCGACGATCGCAGTGTCGACCAAGAGGTACAGGGGCTCGGCCGCAAGCGCGCCGAGCGCCGGGACCGCCAGCCGCATGATCTGGCGGTCGTACGGTGAGCGGAGCGTCACTCCGGGCGTCAGACGGAGCCGCTACGAGCCGCGATCGTCGCCTCGTACGCGCTGACGTAGTCGGCGACCATGTGCTCCGGCGAGAATCGCTCCTCGATCTCGCGCCGCAACACCATCGGATCGAGCTTGTCGGCCTGCTCGAGGATGGCTTCGTCCTCCATCTCGCGGTAGTGGTCGACGAGGATCCCGGTCCGGCCGTGATCGATGATCTCCGGCACGGCACCCCGCCGCGTCGCGATCACCGGCGTCCCGCAGGCCATCGCCTCGATGACGACGAGTCCGAACGGCTCCTCCCAGTCGATCGGGAAGATGAGAGCCCGCGCACCCATGAGGAGCTCGACCTTGTCCGCGTGTCCCACCTCGCCGACGTACTCGATGGTCTCGCCCAGGTGAGGTCTAACGAACTCCTCGAAGTACTTGATCTCGGCAGGCTCGCGGCACTTGGCGGCGATCTTCAGCGGGAGGCCGGTCTCGAGCGCGACCGCGAGCGCGCGATGCGCACCCTTGTCCGGGCTCATGCGGCCGAGGAAGACGAGATAGTCGCCTCCGGACTTACGGCGGAAGGGGTAGAGCGAGAGGTCGAGCGCGTTCGGGCAGTTCGCGATCCACGGGAATTCCGGCCGCGGCTTGCGCTGATTCTCCGAGATCGAGATGAGCTGTGCCCGCGGAACCAGCTCCAGCACCTGCTGGTAGAGCGCGCCGGGCGGCCCGTTGAGCGGGCCGTGCACCGTGTGACAGAAAGGCACGTCCAGCAGTCCTCCGAGCGCCAGGCCGAGCAGGCCCGTGTGGTCGTGGATGACGTCGCACTCCTGCGACGATCGGAACGCATGGATCGCGTGCTGGAGCTCCCAGAACGTGTGGCCGATCCACTCGCTCGGCGCGGTCTGGAAGACGGCGTCGATCCTCGCCCGGCTGCGTGAGTCTCCGGACGCGAAGAGCGTCACGTCGTGACCTTCGGCCACGAGCCCGTCCGCCAGGAGCGCGACCACGCGCTCGATCCCTCCGTAGCCCTCGGGCGGAACGGGGAACCAAACTGGACAGATGAGTCCGATCTTCATCACGGCCCTTCCGAGACGGTGACACTGCCACGCTCGACGGCGGCAGTCCAGTTACGGCCGAAGGCGCGGACTCCCTCGAGCCGCAGGCCGTCGAGCCAGCTCGGGAGCTCGTCCGCGGCCGTTGTCACGAGACGCTGGTGCGCGCGGTCGGGCTCGAGGCCGAGGAGAACTCGCACGAGGAGAATCGGCGTGCCCGCTGCCCACGCCTGCGGCCGCGCGGCCGTCGGGTACGCGATCGGGAACGGTGTCTCGGCCCTCGCGAAGCCGGCGAAGACTTCGGGCAGCGACCAGTTGAAGTGGCCCGCCGCCTCGATCAAGGCCCGCGCCACCCGGCGGGAGGCCTCGACATGCCCGTGCCGCGCGAGCCCCCACGCCGCGAGCGCCGAATCGTGAGGCCAAACCGTCCCGTTGTGGTAGCTCAGCGGGTTGAACGCGGCTTCGTCGCTCGCCATCGTGCGGATACCCCAGCCCGACCAGAGCGTCTCCGACAGGAGTTGATCCGCGACTGCGTCCACGCGCTCCGCGGGAACGATCCCGCTCCAGAGAAGGTGTCCCATGTTCGAGCACCGCGAGTCCACGCGTTGCTTCTCGCGGTCGAGCGCCAGAGCGTAGAAGCCGCCGCGCTCGTCAGACCAGAACGCCTCGTTGAACCGCGTTTGGAGCTCGGCCGCCTCGCGCTCGAGCCGATCCGCGAGCTCGGCGTCACGCCACGCCTTGCGCGCCATCTCGGCCAGCCCCAGCTTTGCGTCGTAGACGTAGCCCTGTACCTCGACAGGCGCGATCGGCGGCTCGGCCAGCCGGCCGTCGTGAAAACGCTGCGAGTCCCCAGAGTCTTTCCACGACTGGTTCGCGAGCCCGCGCTCGGTCTGTCGCGCGTACTCGACAAAGCCGTCACCGTCGCTATCCCCGTAGCGGTCGATCCACTCGAGCGCCCGCAACGCGGGGCCCTTCAGCCTCGTCGCGAGCGCTGTGTCGTCCGTCCAGCGGAATGCCTCCGCGAGGAGGACGAGAAACAGCGGCGTCGAGTCGACCGAGCCGTAGTAGCGGCTGAACCAGGTCTCGGCAGCGCGTCCGTGGCGCACCTCGTGGACGATCTTCCCGGGCTCGGCGTCGATTCCCGGGTCTACCTCGGTCGCCTGGAGCTCCGCGAGCACGTCGAGCGCGCCGATCGCCAGCTCTGGCCCGAGCAGCAGCGTCTGAAGGGACGTGATCGCCGTGTCGCGCCCGAAGACGGTCATGAACCAGGGCATCCCGGCCGCGAAGAGCGGTCGCCGCTCCGCGCCGCTGCGGATACGAAGGGCGGCCAGGTCGGCGACGGACTGGTCGAACGCGCGGCGCAGCGCCTCCCAGCCGCCGCGCAGCTTCGGAACCCGAAGCGTCCAGGCCTCGACCACGTCGCCGATCGTCTCGATCTCCTCGTCGAGCCGATCGACCGCGGGCACAGTCTCGATCTCCTCGCCGCCGAGCGAAGGGAGAACGTCGAGCCGGAGCTCCCAGCTCTCGTGTGGCTCGAGCTCGAGTGGGTAGACGATGCGCCCGCTCACCAGCTTCCCGGGGCGCGACAGAACGATGCGCGTGTGTGCGTCTCCGCCCGGCTCCGAGAACAGGAGCGCTCCGTTCGCACCGTGCTGCTGCGCCTCGGCCGGCGGCGGTAGATCCGGCGCGTGCTCGGGGTCGCCGAGCGCGAAGTCGTGCTGCTTCACGGAGATGATGTCCGCGAAGTCCGCGCCCAGCTCGAGCGAGAGCTCGAAGGCGAGCGGCTCCATGCTCTCGTTCCGGACCGCAATCCGCTCCTGGAGCCCTGTGCCCACGTAGCGACGACGAGCGATCGAGAGCGAATCTCCCGGGAGGTCGTTCACGCGCGGGTTCCGAAGGTAGAACGCCGCTGCGAAGTGCTGGAGCCGCCCCGCCGAGAGCGGCAGCGGCCGAGCGCCGTCCACGCGCAGGACAAGCCGCGAGAGGAAGCGGGTGTCCCAGGCGAAGAAGCCGGACGTGTCGCCGGACACGTCCCCGAGATCGTCGCTCAGACAGAAGGTGGAGCCTTCGAGAATCGTGATCACAGCTAGAGGCTCTCGCGGCGCACGACTCTCGCGCCACTCGATTGCGCGAGCGCCTTCACGACGATCTCGTCGACGTTCACGTGCAGAGGTCGCGTCAGCGCGAACATGACGCAGTCGGCGATCTCGTCGGGAGTCACCGGATCGACGCCCTCGTACACGGCGCTCGCCGCTTGCTCGTCCCAGCGATAGCGGACGAGAGAGAACTCGCTCTCGACGAGGCCTGCGTCGACCGTCGTGATCCTGATCGGCCGGCCAAGCAGGTCCTCGCGGAGCGCGTAGGCGAACCCGCGCAGACCGAACTTCGAGGCCACGTACGAGGCAGCGTTCTGATACGCCTGCCGGCCGGCGACGGAGCCCGTGAAGAGGATGTGGCCGCCGTCGCGGATGTGAGGGAGCGTCAGCCGGGTCATCCTGAGCACGCCGTCCACGTTCGTGTGCAGGACCGTTTCCTCGTCAGCGAGCGTGGACTCCGTGAACGGGTAGCGGCCGAGGGCGAGCCCCGCGTTGTTGAAGAGGATGTCGACGCCGCCGAGCTCGGTTAGCGCTTGCTCGACGAAGGCCGCGGCGCTCGACTCGTCGGTGACGTCGAGCTCGAGGGAGACGTCGGCCTCGAGCCGATCGACGCGCCGCGCCCCACCTGCAACCCGAACCCCTGCCTCGCGCAGCTTACGAACGGTCGCGGCGCCGATGCCGCTCGAGGCGCCCGTCACGATCGCGGTCTTTCCGGCGAGATTCATCGCGCCGCAGCGTAGACGCAGAGACGACGGTCAGCCGAGGTCGATGGACTCGATCACGACCGGCTCGAGCGGGCGATCTCGGGCGTCCCGCTCGACGACTGAAATGCGGTCGACGACGTCCTGTCCCGAAACGACTTGGCCGAACACCGTGTGCTTCCCGTCGAGCCACGACGCCTCTTTGGCCGTGACGATGAAGAACTGCGAGCCGTTCGTGTTCGGGCCGGCATTTGCCATCGCGAGCGCACCGCGGGTCACGCTGTGCTCGTTGAACTCGTCCTCGAACTCGTACCCGGGGCCACCGGTCCCGTCTCCACGCGGGCAGCCGCCCTGGATCATGAAGTCGGGAATGACACGGTGGAACGTGATGCCGTCGTAGAAGCCTTCACCCACGAGCTTCGTGAAGTTCGCAACCGTCTGAGGCGCCTCGTCGGGAAAGAGCTCGAGCTCGAGATCCCCTTCGCTCGTGTGCATGACCGCCCGGCTCATCGGCCGCGACGCTAGCAGGTGACCGCCACCGCCGAACCCGTACGAGCTCGAAGCACGGCGTGCAGTCGCCGACACGCGGCGCGGCGCGACGTTGCCCTACCCCCATTCGAGGGACGCCCTCCCGGGGCACGCTGCCGACAGTCTGAACATGCTGAGACGCACGGCGGCTTTGCTCACGCTTGCCCTGGGGGCGTCCATCGCGCTCGCCTCGGGAGGCGTGCAGGCCGCTCGCCCGCCTGCGCCGACGATCGTCAGCGTCAATACCGCTCCCTTCTCGGCGATCGTCCGCTGGCGCGTCGACGACGCCGCGCGAGTCGTCGTCGAGGTAGGCGCGGACGACAGGTACGGCATCTGGTCTCCGTCGAGCACGACCCGCGGCTCTTCGACCGAGAAGACGACACTCGCCGGGCTCGAGCCGGCCACGACCTACCGGTACCGCGTGCTCGCGCGCTTCCGCAACGGGCAGCGCGGTGAGGATCGCGGGACGTTCCGCACGGATCCATGGCCGCACGCTCTCGCCGCAACCGTCGCGCCGTCGCTCGAGAACACCGACTCCGGCTCGCTCGCACCCTTCATCCTGAACCCGGCGCTGCCCCCCAAGGTCGCCGGCGGGACCTCCAGTCCCACTCCCACTCCGCCCGGATCCGTCCCGGCGCCACCGGCAGGCTCCTCGGCGCCGCTCCGCGTCAACGGCGTGGCCTTCTTCCCGCGCATGGTGTGGCGTCAGTGCCCGAGCTACTACCCCACGAGCATCGGCGCGGGCATCAACGTCTTTCTCGGCGTGAGCTGCGGCGGATCGGATGTGCAGTTCTCCAATCTCGCAGGTCGAGCCGCGTCGACCACCGACGCCTACAAGCCGGGCGAGTCGGGTCCTTCGCATCTCGGCTGGCACCTGCCGGACGAGGCCGACGTCTCCGTGGGCGGCGCGGACAAGCTCCCATCTCCGAAGGCCGAGGGCAGGGTCACGTTTCTGACCCTCACCGACAAGTTCTCGGTGAACGCTGCCGCCGGGCCGCACGGAAAGGACATCTACCCGGGCCTCTTCGCAAGCGCGGACGTCATCGGCTTCGACACGTATCCGGTGGAAGTCCGGTGCAGCCTCGCGCAGATCGACAACGTTTACTGGATGCAACGTGAGCTCGTCCAGCTGACGAAAGGGAAGCCGACGTTTCAATGGATCGAGGCCGGGCCCATGGAGCACTGCCGGTCGAACCAGGATCCCACGCCCGCCGTCGTTCGTGCCGAGACGTGGCTGGCGATCGCCGGGGGCGCACGCGGAATCGGGTACTTCCCGGATTACTGGGCAGAGGACATACGCAATGAGGTTCGGATCGTCAACCGCGAGATCCTCTCGCTCGCACCCGCGCTGCTCGGCCAGGTCGTCAGCGCGACGTGGTCGCCTCAGCAGCCGGTTCGGGTCGGCGTACGGAAGCACAACGGTGCCCTGTACGTCATCGCCGTGAACACGTCGACCTCACCCGCCACGGCCTCGTTCACGGTGCCGGGTCTCGCCGCGCGGAAGCTGCACGTGTTCGCCGACGGACGGACGGTGAGTCCGCTCGGCAACCTCGTCGTGGACAAGCTGCCGGGACTCGGCACTGCGGTCTACGTCGTCCCACCCGCCGGCTGGTAGAAACCTGAGAGCCGCAGCGACGGCGAGCGTGCCGAGGTCGACGTCGCAGTAGCCGCTAGGACGCTGGGCTTTGAGTTGTCCTAGTTTCCGGGCTCGTCCGGGCGAACAGACTCGAGGCGCTGCAGGCGCCAGTCGATCGCTCCCGCGGCCTTCTCGAGCTGCTCGATGACCCGCTCGCGGTCCTGCTTCTGGGCCGACTCAGCATCTTCGAGCCGCCTCATGAGTCCGCGCAGCTCGGCGCGCGTCCCACCGTCGCCGCCGCCGTCCGAGCCGTCCAATCCGTCCGAGCTACCCGAGCCGCCGCCGTAGGTCTCGAGATCGTCGACGCGCGCCGAGCTCCCGCACCTGTGCCGCAAGCCCACTCGAGCCCATGAGCTCCGTGAGCGCGCGCTCGTGGGCCCCGAGATGAACGGACAGCCGCTCGATCGCCATGAGGACGTGCTCGACGTCGCGCTCGAGCGTGGCGGGAGTGGGACCGACGGCCGCCTCGCCAGAGCCGTCTGAGTGCGACAAGGCTGCGCCGCCCGCAACGAGCTGATCCACCCGAGCGCTGAGCGCGGCGACTTGCTCGACGAGCTTGGGATCTGCTCCGGCTGCTTTGCCCGAGCCTGCCCGGTTGCTTGCAGCCTCGGTGAGTCGCTGCTCGAGCTCCGCAAGCCGCTCGCCGAAGTCGCGCTCCACCTCGATTCGCGAGTTCAGCAGAGCCGCGGCTTCGTCCCAAGCCTCTCGCGAGACCGTCGAGTCGCCGACCTGCTCGACCGCACTGGCTACCTCGTCGACGCGCGCTACGGCTGCAGCGATTCGGTAGTCGAGCGCTTGCTCGCTCGTTTCGATTCTCTCGAGAACCTCGTCGCCCGGAAGATCTTCGATCCTGCTCTCGAGCTCGCCGAGCCGCTGGAGCAGCGACGGGTCGACCGCCGGCCGCTCGGCAAGCTCCGACACGCGCAGTCGTGATGTGAGCTCGAAGAGCTTCTCGTCGAGCGCGGGGTCGCCGGCCGGGCGCTCGGCGAGCCCCAGTGTCGTCGAGCGAATCTCTTCGAGCGCAGCTGCGTGGGCATCGAGGCGCTGCTCGGTTGCCGGGTCGCCGACCGGCCGCTCGGCGAGCTCCTCGAGCATCCGCGTGAGCTCGTCGAGTCGATGCTCTAAAGCGGGATCCGCAAGCGGACGCTGGGCGAGCTCCGCCAAGGCGTTCTCCAGCTCGTGGAGCGCGTCGGCGTCGCCCGCGAGGCTCTGCACGGCCGCCCCTAGCACGTCCAGGCGATCACCGACGTCGGAAAAGTGCTGCGCGAGCTTGCCCACTTGAGCATCGAGCTCGACATCGCGGGCCACGCGACGCCAAGCCGTCGACGCACTCGGCGAGCGCTCGATGCGCGACCCCGATCTCGTCGCTCAGATCGAGGATCTTCAGACGGTCGTGCAGGCGCTCGGCGAGCGCCCGACCCGTGACCCGGATCTCGTTGGGCAGATCGCGGATCTCCAGGCGGTTGTCGAAGTGCTCGGCCAGCAAATACTCCCCGGCACCCTCGCCCGCGCCGGCAGGAAGGCAGCAAGGTTTCCCACGAAACGGTTATCGGAGCCGCCGCGCGGCCGCTCAGTCACCCCTTCAAGGGACGCGATCGGGTGACCGTGCCGAAGTGCTCCGTCGCTCGAGGTAGACGCAGCGCCTTCGATCGAGTGGGAGCGGGGAGCGCCCGACGCGCGTGACGACGAACTCGTCGGCGTCGTCGGCAGTCGATACGGCCTCTCCGACGGCGGGGAGGTTGCCGCCCAGCTCCTGCAGTCCGTAGCCGCTCCCGTTCGGAACGAAGGCAAGAAACGGGCCAGACTGCGGCTCGTCGAGGGCCGCATCGGCGGACACATGCCCCGCGACGACCCCGTCGGCCTCGACAATCGCGGCACCGAGACGCTCGATTGAGCGTCGTAGTGCGCCTCCGGCTTCGATGTACGTCGACTCGGTCTCGGCGAGACGGCTGCCGAGTGCTGCGAGCCCCGCCCGAAGCGCATCTTCGGTCGCGCGAACCTGCTCCTCGGCGCGGGCAGTGTCCGCCTCGGTCCGAAGTTCCAACCTGTTGATACGCGCGTCGAGCTCGGAGGTGTCGCCTGTCCCGGCGCGCTCGACGTGGCCGAGAAGATCGATGCTCGACTGGGCGACCGCCTCTAGATCCGCGGTCAGCTTCGCCAGCGCACCGGCGGTGGTTGCGTCGGATCGGTCGAGTCGCGCCGCGAGCGACTCATACTCTGAGCGCAGGCCGTCGAGTGCAGGCATCAGCTCGGCCTGGGGGGTCGCGAGCTCTTCCGAGAGCCTCTTGCCGAGTTTCTCGATCCGCCGTGCAAGATCGGCCTCCGCTGTGGCGCGCTCGGCACCGGTCGCGGCCGCGGCCTCGTGCAACTGCTCGACCTGCTCGCGCAAGGCCCGAGCGCGCTGGTCGGCCTCGACCATGCGTTCTTCGGCGGCCGCGCGGCTCAGGTCGAGGTCATTGCGGACCAGTTGGACAGCCTCGTCGAGCCTGGCGGCGACCGATCTCTGCGCCTCGTCCGCATCGGTGGCGAGCGACTCGACGCGTAGATCGAGAGTCTCGAGTCGGTCGGCGAGCTCGGTGCGGAGCGTCGCGAGATCCGACTTCTTGGCGCCCTTCCTCTGCGCGCTCTCGTGAGCCCCAAACCGGTCGGTCATTTCTTCCACGCGACCCTTGAGCTCGTCGATCGCCGAGACTCGGATCGCCAAAGAGTCGAGCCCGTCCTCGATCGCGACGTGCTTCGAGGTTGCCTCGGCAAGCTTGTCTTCGAGCGTGGAGAAATGAGACTCGTAGTCGACTTCACCCTTTTTGGCAGCGGCTTCCTCGAGCGATTCCACGCGCGTACCGATCCCCTCTACCGACTGGCGTAGGTCGTCGGCGAGCGCCCGGATCGCGGCGTCGCTCGTCCCCCTGTGCTCGTCGCCCTTGTGCGCAAGCTCCTGAAAGTCGCGTGCGAGTTGCCCGACCCGCTCCTCGAGACCAGGATCGCCTCCCGACCTCGCTGCCACGTCGTCGATCTGCCGGCGGAGCTCGGCCACCTGCTCGGCGAGCGCCTGGTCGCCGTCGCCGGCCGGACGTGCAGCCAACTGTTCGAGACGCCCGCTCAGCTCGTCCAGCCTCTCGCTGGACGGGAAGGCAGCGACTCGAGCTGCGATTTGCTCGACCCGTTCGGCTAGAGCGGGATCGCCGCCCGGTCGCGACGCGAGCTCGTCGAGTTGACGCTGGATGTTGCCAATCTGCTCGGTGGACGCGGTGCGCGCAAGCTGCTCTGCCATTGCAGCCAGGCGCTCAGGAAGAGCGGCATCGGCAGCAGGCGCCGCAGACAGTCGCTCGACCTGCTCGCGCAACTCGACGAGTCCTTCGAGGGGCAAGTCGATGCGCGTGGAAAAATCCTCGAGGCGAGAGACGACCTGCTCGACACGCTCCGAAAGGGCTGGATCTCCCGCGGGGCGCGCTGCGAGATCCTCGATCTGCGTGCGGAGCTCCCCGATTTGGTCGGCGGATGCCGAGGACTCGAGCCGGCTCGCAAGCTGCTGGACACGCTCCGTAAGCGCCGGATCCTCGGCGGGACGTGCTGCGAGGTCCTCGATCTGCCTGCGGAGTTCTCCGATTTGGTCGGTGGATGCCGAGGACTCGACCCGGCTCGCAATCTGCTGGACGCGCTGCGTAAGCGCCGGGTCGCCTGTTGGGCGCGCGCTGAGCTCCTCGAACGCGCGGCGCAACTCGAGTAGCTC
>JACCVK010000185.1 GCA_013698195.1 Actinomycetota bacterium
GCGTCGTCTTGCCGGCGCCGTTCGGTCCGATGACCGCGAGCCACTGGCCCGCCACCACGTCAAGGTCGATTCCATCGACAACGGGCCGTCCACCGAGGCTCACGGTCACGGCGTCGAGGCAAATCGCGGTCACGCGCCCGTCCTCGTCGAGCGCAGCACGAGCGCGAAGAACGGCGCACCCAGAAACGCGGTGACGACGCCGAGCGGGATCTCCGCAGGCGACAGCGCCGTGCGGGCGATCACGTCCGCGAGCACGAGGAAGCCGGCTCCCACGATCACCGAGAGGGGCAACAGCGCGCGATAGCCGACCCCGGAGAGGAGCCGGATCGTGTGCGGCACGATGATTCCCACGAACCCGATCAGGCCGCTCACGGCAACCGCGGCAGCCGTGCCCAGCGTTGCCGCCACTACGAGCGCGAGCCGCACGCGCCGAACATCGACTCCCAGGCTTGCAGCCTCGTCGTCACCGAGGTTCAGGACGTCGACGACCCGACGGAGCGCGAGGATCACGACGGTCGCGACCGCGACGTACGGAACGATCAGGACGACGTCGGACCAGCCGGTGCTCGGGATATTTCCGAGGATCCAGGTGTAGACCTGCTGGAGCGTCTCCGAGTTCCGTTGCTGCACGAAGGTCTGGAGCGCGGTGAAGAATGCGGCGACCGTGACGCCTGCGAGAACGAGCGTCGCAGCGTCCCGTTCGCGGCGAGCCGAGCGGCCGACGGCGTAGGTCAGGAAGACGGCCACCGCGCCGCCGGCAAAGGCAGCAGCGGGCAGAGCTCGCTGTCCGCGCAGCGCATCCGGGAGATAGGAGATCGCGATGGTGGCTCCCAGGCCTGCTCCGGCAGCGACGCCGAGGAGGTACGGATCGGCAAGTGGATTGCGGAAGACACCCTGATACGTCGCTCCCGCGAGCGCCAGCATCCCGCCGACGAGCGCGGCCAGCACGACGCGTGGAATGCGGATCTCCCACAGGATCGCCTCCTCGGTGGGCGAGAGCGGCGTCTCGACACCGGGGACCCGGAGGCGGGCCGCGACGGACTCGAGGATGCCTCCGACGCCGATGTCGATCGGACCCGCGAGCACTCCCACAACGAGCGAGAGAAGGAGAAACGCCACCGCCGCGCAGGCCCAGAACGGCTCGAGCCCGCGTGCTCGAACGTTCGCTTCGTACGCGGCGGTGGCGTTCAGGACGCGTCCTAGAGCCGCGCGAGCGCGAGTGACAGCGCCTGGAAGAAGTTCACGAGGCGCGGCCCCCAGCGCGACGCGATGGAGTCGTGGATGCGGACGATGGAACCCGTTCTCACCGCCTTGATCCGATCCCAGCCCGGTCGCTGGGCGACGGTGGACGCCTTCTGCCCGCAACAGACCGTGTCCGCAAGCACGATCAGGTCGGGGCTCTGGGCCACGATGTACTCGGCCGAGAGCTGCGGGTAGCCGATGCCGCCCGAGTCGGCCGCGTCGGCGACGTTCCGCAGCCCGAGGGCGGCGTACACCTTGCCGACGAACGTCTTCGAGGTGACCGAGTAGAAGTCCGGCGTCAGCTCGTGGTACACGGAGAGCGAGCCGGCTTTCGACTTGGCACCGTCGACGATTCGCCCGATCGCGGTCTTCATGCCGCGCACGAGGCGGTTCGCCTCGGTTTCGTGTCCGGTGACGAGCCCGAGCTGGCGGATCTGCTGATACGCGCCCGGGAAGCCCAGCACGCCGTCGTGGTGGATGACCTTGATCCCGAGCCGCCGGAGAGCACCCGAGAGGCCCTTCGTGTCGTAGGCAATGACCACGAGGTCGGGGCGGTAGCCGGCGATCGCCTCGACGTTCGGCGTGAAGCCCGAGAGCGTCGTCGTCGGCACGTTCTTCGGATAGTCCGACTGGTCGTCGACGGCGATGACCTGGCGACCTGCGCCGATGGCGAAGAGCGTCTCGGTAGCCGTCGGGGAGAGCGAGATGATGCGGGTAGGTCGCTTTCCGATCGTGACCTTGCCGCTCGGGGTCGTGATCGTCACCGGGAACGCGCTCGACGCGCTCCAGGCGCCTGACGCGCCCGCAACGAAGATCGCGAGCGTCGAAACGAGCACCGCCACGAGCGAGGCGACAATGAGAGAGGTACGAAGCACCTGAATCCTCCTTCCGCGAGGGGTTCGGCTATGGAAGGAGCGCGGCAGGTCTTCTGACTCGGGGCTCCCTCCCCCGCCGCCTTCCCGACTCGAGAGTCAGTGGCGTCTGGCGGGCGAGCAACTCCCCTCACAGCGGCGGGACCGTCCCGGACTTGCACCGGGTTCCCTCACTGCTCGCCTCTATTTGGCCGCGAGCCTACCA
>JACCVK010000200.1 GCA_013698195.1 Actinomycetota bacterium
GGTGCTGCCAACCTCGGTTGGCGGGGACGCATCGCGCATCTACGAGACCACCCGGCGCCACCCCGGGCAGATTTCGCCGATCACCGGGTCGGTGCTGGTCGAACGCGCGCTAGGGGGCGCGGTGACGTTGTTGCTTGCCGGTATCGGCCTTCTGCTTGCGATCGGCCGCTATCCCATCGGAGCCTACGTCTGGATCGAGCTGTTGTTCGTGTTCGGCACGATCGTGCTCGGGGTCGTCTTCTTCTCGCGCGCGGTGCGCATGCGACTCGTGTTCGCCGTGCCACTCGCGCGGAGGCTGCGCGTCGAGCGACTCGCGCGCGCTGTCTACGAGGGCGTCCACGGCTATCGCAGTCACGTGGGCACCCTTGCCGTCGTCTCGACGACGACGTTGCTCGTGCAGATCTGCGCCATCCTTTCGATTTACGCTGCCGGGCGCGCCGTGGGGATCCAGATCTCGCTCCTGGCGTACTTCGTGCTCGGGCCATTGCTCTTCCTCGTGACGCTCCTGCCACTCACGATCAACGGCCTCGCCGTGCGCGAGGCGTTCTTTGTCCACTTCCTCGGCACGCTTAACGTCGCCCCCGATGCCGCTTTCGCCTGCGGCTTCCTCTTCTTCCTCGTGACGCTCGTCCTGTCGCTCCCCGGCCTCGGCGTCATCCTCTGGATGGGCATACGGCGAGCTCCCGTTGCCGAGAACTCAGCCTGACGCCAGCGGCGTCGTTACGGTGAGGCCGCCGGCGGGCGCGATCGCGGGTGGACAACGAGCAGCACCAGCTACGTCGGCAATTCGGCCGTGCAGCCTCGGAGAACAGGCTACTGAGCGTCTGCAACCATCAGGTAGCGCCAGGCCACCGAACGCCCAAAAATGCGCAGCAGCGCGTCATCGAGCCGGAACAGGACGCGGCCGCCAAGGATCGGCCGACCGACATAGCCGCCGCTCAACGGGAACGCCAACGCATCGCTGTACCCGACGTGAACGATTTGCAGTCCCGCCCGCTCGAGGATCTCGCGTGCCATCTCGGGTGGACACGTCGGATCGACATGACCGATCAGGGTACGACCGATGCGGAGCGGTATCGAAGGATTCGGCTCAAAGACGATCACCCGCCGGCGGGCGACGCGGGTTACCTCGGCCATCGCGACGTCGATGTCTCCCTCGGCTGCAAGATGATGAAGGCTCTCCTTCAGGATGACGGTGTCGAAGCGACCGTCAGCGAAGGGGAGTGTCCCCGCCGCGATCACGCGCAGATCAGCATCTGGGAACCGTTTACGTCCGGCTACCACCTGATCGTCGAGCAAGTCGACCCCCACCACGTCGAACCCCCTCCGCCGCAAATGGTCGACGAGCGACCCGAAGCCGCACCCGAGGTCGAGAGCCGAATCGCCGCGTACTTGAGCAGCGATTTGCTCGTTAGCCCTCCGGTCCACGAACCCGTACGGACCGTCTAGGCGATTGATGGTCTCGGCCCTGTAGTTCCGGTAATTCTCGTGGAGCGCGCCCGGCTGCATGACTGACAAGCTACCGATACAAGGGTGTCGCACAGGGACGGTGGTCAGGGGCTCGCTTGCGAGGCGCTTGGCGATCATCTCGTCCCAGAATGCTGGTAGACCTTTGCGATGCCTCGCAGCGACAAACGGTGTGGAGGCTTAGCGATCGTTGCTTTTCCGGCGTGCGCCGTCTCCTATCCTCGCGTCACACGCGTCGAGAGGCAGAGGGACGGCCTTTTCGCGACATGACGTGACCGCCTCGCGTCCCTTGCTGTTTGAACGACTAGATTCCGCCGATGGTCGCCGTTCTACTCACCGTTGCTTTGTTCGTGGTCTGGAGTGTTTTTGGCCTGGCGGCGCTGGTCGCGGTGCGAGCAGATGTCAGGGAGCTGCGGGTCGCTCTCACGGCGCCGATACTAGGGACTGCGCTGACAGTGATACCTCTTTTCATGCTCAGCAACGCGGGTGTATCTATGGATGCGGGCGCACCACCGGTTTGGGGCGTGTTGCTCCTCGCATCCCTTTGTGTTCTCGCATGGCGACGGCCACGACTTTCGCTCGCTGTTGCACCGGTGGTCGCCCTGTGTCTTCTCGATCTGGCGCTTCTCGGACGCCCCATGCTCCAGTACGGCTTCGACTGGATCGCCAATGCAAACGGAGACATGGCGTATTACGTGCTCTCCGCCACGCACCTCCTGGGCCACGGGCTTCAGAGTCCCGTCAACCTCGCCGGCCTGGCTGACAACCAGGACTTTCCCTCGTCGGCACAGGGTCTCACCCTGGCTGGTCTCAGGGCCGGAACCCAGGTCACCCTCGCAGGCTTGGCGGCGACTACCGGGAAGCCGCCCTTGGCACTCTACATGCCGATGTCTCTGGCGATCGCGATGAGCGGGATCTGCGCAACGGCCGCGCTGGCGATGCAAGCTTCCCGCCGGTGGTGGTCCGCCTCCGTCGCGGCCGCATTGCTCGTTGCGTCGCCAATGGCGGGATACGGCGTCATGCAACAGCTGTTGCCACAGAACTGGGGCCTGGGTCTCGCGGCTGCGCTGTTCGCGTGGCTCATCCGTCCGGAGGTCCATCGGAACCCGGGACCACGCATTGCCGACCTCTGTGTGATCAGCGTTCTGTTCGTCGCGCTCTTCATCGTGGCCTACGAAGTTGCCCTCTCGGTCTTCGCCGCATACGGGCTCTACGTTGGCGTCCTACTCGCGCGGCGCCGTCTCTCCCTCCGTGCCGTGGCGCTTCTCTGGGCGGTTCCCGTTGTCGCAGTCGTTGTCGCGGTCAATACGTTCCTGCCTCTCGCGATTGACTACATAGACCACTTCGTGCTGCGCTTCGGCACCTCCGAGGGATTCGAGGGTATTTCGCAGTTCGGTTATGCGGTCGTACCGACTGCGATCCCAGGAGCCATAGGTTTACAGTCGCTATTCGCCGGCCCGCAGGCACCAAATGCGAACTTTTTTTTCTTTCTCGCTGCTGGGCTCCTCGCTGGAGCGTTCATTGTCTGCGTGACGACCGCCGCTAGAGGAGCGGCGCCAGGAATAGCTCTGGTTGGTTACCTTGCCGTCGGAATCATGCTTGCGAGAAACGGAAACGATTTCGGGCTCTTCAAGATCTACATGTATAGCCAGCCATTTCTCGCTGCAGCTGTTGCAGTCTGGTTGTCCTATCTAAGACGTAGAGCGACACTGGCGATTGTCTGTGCCTTGCTCGTCGTCGTGGTCGGTATGCAGGTTCGCACGTTGAACACGTACGTCAACGCTAGCCTCAATCCGATCGATCTTCCGAACGCCTCTGAGCGTGATCTACTTCCAAAATTTCGTCTCGCGCTCAGACGCGCGACGGCTCCCGTCGTAACGGTGACCGATAACTTTGCGCTCGGACTGCTTGAAGGTGCCAGCGCAGAGGATAAGCGCGTGTTCTTTATCAGCCGAAATCTCTTCGCCCTTCCCTGGAGAGAGCGCACGATCGATGTGCAAGGTTTCCGTGGCACAAGGAAACTCGTATTTGGCCAGAATACAGATGCGTCTCGACTGCTCTTGCGCCGCTCGTGTGTGATCGTACTCCCGACCGGGTCGCAGGTTGCTCTGAACCGCCGCTTGTTGCCCGAAGGCTCGCAGAACCTCGTCGTGCGCCCGTGCGGCCGGATTAATAATGCTCTGGCGTTCGTCGTCTCGTCGCTGGGCCAGCCCGCGACCCTCCCGGAGGGTCGCCGGAAGGTGAGCTTCTGGCAGCTCGAACGCGACCCCTGGCATGTCGGGCGGACGTTTTCGGGCTTTGGGCGATACGCGCTCCTTCAGATCATCAACCCCAGTCGAAGCGTTCGGTTGGCGCTCGATTTCACTGCGACACCCGTTGTGAACGAGCGTGTGCTCCCACCTGTCGCCGTGGTTGGCTCCGAGCGGGCGCGGCTCCCCCTCATGGGCAGCGGCTCCGCGCGTGTGTTTTCGCCTCCGCTTCGACCCAAGGTCATTGGCGGAGAGTCGTACGTCGTGCTCGATATGGGACGACGCGGACAGCTGCCGCGCGTGCGCCGTCCCGGTGCCACGGGCCTCTGGGGCAAGTCGGTGGTCCTTGACCCAAGGTTATTAACGTCGTATGTTCGCGACGTTTCACTCGTTGACGCCCGTGAGTACAGCGACCTTCGTCCGCCCACGAGAATTCAGAGTTTTCCCGAGGATCTGACCGACACCAGTCTGGAGTACTCAGGCATCTACGAGGATGGTTGGGTCGATCGGCAGTCCTACGCGCACCTTGCGTGCGGGCCGGTTGGCCGTTTGGCGATCCGCGCCCTAGTCCCTGCTGGGCTGGAGGCTCAGCGGCTGAGGGTGCTTGTGAACGGTCATCTGGTCGCATCTCGCGGTGTGATGCCAGGCTCCCTGTCCTTAAACCTGCCTCTCCCTGCGTGCTCCGGTCGGCGAAAGGTGGAGCTTCGCTGGGCAAGGGCGGCGCCGGTTGCGCCAACCGACTTGCGCCGGGCAGCTGCGCTGCTTCAATCAATCGCGGTCGAGCCGTGACTGCCACCTCGCCCACATTTCGTGACGAACGAGTTCGTCGCGGCTCGCTGGTACCGTCAGCCGTCTCGGAACGGCCGGGGCAAACTCGGTTACGCGGACCGGGACTTGCCGCTTGGCGCACGCGCAACCAGCGAAGTCAGCCGACGAGTACGCGTTCGCGGTAGAGATCGGCTACCTCATGAGGTGAGCCGAGGGCTTGCACCATGCCGCTCTGCAGTAGCAGGCAACGGTCGCAGAACCGCTCCATGAGGTCGAGCGCATGACTCACGAAGACGACGGTCTTCCCTTCCTCCTTGAAACTGTCGAACGTCGCGAAGCACTTCTCCTGGAACGCCTCGTCCCCGACGGCCAGCACCTCGTCGAGGAGGAGAACGTCGAAGGGGATCTGAATCGCGATCGAGTAGGCAAGCCGAACGAGCATTCCCGATGAGTAGTTCTTCAGCTTCTGGTCGACGAAGCGCTCGAGCTCGGAGAACCCGAGGATGTCGTCGAACTTCGCCTCCAGCTCGCGTTTGGTCAGGCCGGCGAGGGTGCCGTTCATGCGGATGTTGTCGCGGGCGCTGAGCTCGGGGTTGAAACCGACTCCGAGCTCGATGAACGGCGAGAGGAGCCCGCGAACGCGAACGCGCCCGGAATCGGGAACGTAGATGCCTGCAAGGATCCTGAGAAGGGTGCTCTTGCCGCTCCCGTTCGGCCCGATCACACCGAAGAACTCACCGCTTTCGACCGAAAACGTGACGGCCTTGAGCGCTTCGTTCCGCTCGTAGCTTGGACGACGGAACGGGTGCAGGAAGTACTCCTTGAAGAACGTCCGCTGCTCATGGGGGATCCGGAACGTCTTGGAGACCTCGGACACTTCGATTGCCGCTGCCATCAAAGCCTCTCGGCGAAGTAGCGGCCCTCGCGTCTGAAGAAGACGAGAGCCGCCACGAAAACGAGCACGACGATGGAGATGGGGATGAGCCGTCCGCCCGCGCCCGCGAAGACGTCCCCCGCCGTCAGGTCATTCGGACCGCTCGCTCCCCCGAGCACGACGTGGCGGATGTCTTGCATGACCTGGACGAAGGGATTGAGAAACGCGACCTTCTGCGCCCAGTCGGGAAGGATGCCGATGGGGTAGAAGATCGCGCTAGCAAAGAACAGGAGTTGCGCTGCGAGCTCCCAAACTTGGCCGACGTCACGGAACCGGACGTACAGCGCGCTGAGCAGCAAGCCGAGGCCGACCGTAAAGAGATACAGCTCGGCGAGGAGCGGGACGACGAGCAACCACTCGATGCGTGGCTCGACCCTCTGTATCGCTGCGAAGACGGCGAACGCTGACACGTTCACGCAGAAGGTGATCCCGATCGCGACGGAGGCCGACAGCGGGATCATGATCGGCGGAAACGCCAACCGTCGTAGAGTCGCGCCTCCGTCGACGATGGACGGAAGCATGGCCGACACGGCGTCGATGAAGAACAGGAAAAGCAGGATCCCGATCAGGAGGAAGACTGTGAAGTCATCCGTCTGATTCGCGGTCAGCAAGAGGTGCGCGAAGACGAGCCAGAGCACCGCGAAGTAGGCAAGTGGCTTCACGAGCGACCAGACGTACCCGAGCGCCGCATCGGTGTACTTCGCCTTGAAGTCGATGGCTCCGACGACTCGTAGCACGCGGAGGTAGTAGGCGATGCCGGTCATCGGCTTCGACCTCATGGGATACGACGTGTCGCTCACGAAGCAGTCAGGCTAACCGAGCGGTAGGCGCTCCTCGTCGCGTTACGGGCCAGGCACCTCGGCGCGGGAAAAAGGGTTGGAGGGTCGAGCGCGGGGAGTCGATCGGTTTGCTGGACTGACGATCGTCCGGGGTTGGCTAGGCTCGCCTCGTTCGCCATACCCCTCGAACAGACTCGGAAGCGCAATGCAGACAACGACGGTGTCCGGTTATGAACCGCTCAAGGAACGACCGCTAAGCGGCCATCAGAAGCTCCTCGCCCTCGTCCCGGACGGTGCGCACGTCCTGGACGTCGGCTGCTCGACCGGCTATCTGGCACGACCCCTGACCGAGCGCGGCTGCACGGTGGTCGGGATCGAGCTCGACGAGGCGGCGGCGGCGGTTGCGCGGGACGTCTGTGTGGACGTGCTCGTCGGGAATGTCGAAGAGCTGGAGCTTCCATTTCCGAACGGCTCGTTCGACGTCGTCCTCTGCGGCGACCTCATCGAGCATCTGCGCGACCCGCGTCGGTTCCTCGATCGTGTACGCCCACTCCTGCGTGCCAACGGACGCCTCGTACTCACCACCCCGAACGTCGCCAACTGGAGCATCAGACTCGGCCTGCTCGTGGGGCGGTGGCGCTACACGGAGCGAGGCATACTCGATCGCACCCACGCGCACCTCTTCACGAGGAAGACGCTCCTCGAGGCGCTCGCCGGCGCGGGCTACCGCGTCATCGCGTTCGACTTCACGGTGCCCGTTCCGGTCGTAGGCACTTCCGCGGTCGAGAGCGTCGCGCACACGATCGGCCGCACACGGCCCTCGCTCTTCGCGTACCAGTTCGTGGTCGCCGCGACACCCGCATGATCTCGATCGTCATTCCGGTCCGGGACGGCGGCAGCGATCTCGTCCGTTGCCTCGAGGCGGTTCACAGCCAGCGGATCGACGAGGAGGTCGAGATCGTCGTCGTCGACTCAGGCTCGACGGACGGCAGCCCCGAGCGAGCCCGTCGACTCGGTGCGCGGGTCTTCGAGATCCCTCCCGAAGACTTCAATCACGGCCGCACCCGCAACCTCGGCGCGGAGCTCGCACGAGGTGAGACGCTCGTCTTCACGAGCCAGGATGCGTACGCGGCCGATGACCGCTGGCTCAGGTCGCTCGTGGCGCCTCTCCAGACGACCTCCGAGGTCGCGGGCGTCTACGGCCGCCACGTCGCACTCGACACGGCATCGCCGCCCGAGCGCTACTACTGGGAGTTCATGTACGGGCCTGAGCCGCGGATCCAGCGAGTCGGCGATCCCACGGAGGTGAACTTCGAGACCACCCACTTCTCGAACGTCAACTCGGCGATTCCGCGGTCGCTCTTGCGCACGTTCGCCTTTGCCGAGGATCTGATCATGAGCGAGGACCACGAATGGTCGCGGCGTGTGCTGCTCGCCGGATACTCGATCGTCTATGAGCCCCGAGCGGTCGTCCTGCACTCGCACACGTACTCCATCGTGGGGGCCTTCCGTCGCTTCTTCGACTCGGGGGTGACGGCCGAGCGGTCATTCATGGGCGACACACCCGAGGCGCGTGCCGTCCTCAGGCGGGCGAGCGTTCGGTACGCGCGAGGCGAGGTCGCCTGGCTGTGGCGCACCGGCCGGTTGGCCTGGCTGCCGTATACCGCCGCCTATGAGCTCGCCAAGCTCGCGGGCCTCCAGGTCGGACGTCGCCATCGGTGGTTCCCCGTCTCCGTCAAGCGGCGGTTGAGCGGGCTGCCGTCATTCTGGGAGAAGGGGGGGTAGCTGCGTCAGGCCGAGCCCCGCGGGGCGATCCAGCGCGTCGGTTGGCCCGTGACC
>JACCVK010000206.1 GCA_013698195.1 Actinomycetota bacterium
GCTTCACGAGGCCAGGTACCCAGGTGTCGAGGCTGTCGAACACGTTGGTTCCGGTCCACGACTCGTAGAGCGCGGCGGCGGCGACGACGGTCCCACCGACGACGAGCACCGAGATGAGGCGCCGCGCGTCGTCCAGCTTGGAGATCGCCGCCGTGATGAGCAGGAAGATCACGACGAAGCTGATGAAGTAGGACACCGCCTTGAGCGCAGCGGCCGGCTCTCCCGGAGGGCTGAGCTCCGCCCAGTTGATCATCTGCGAGGTGATCGCGACGCCGGCGAGCGCCAGCAGCGCCCAACCGTGACCTGCGGTAGAGAACGGCAGGAGCCCGAGGAAGATGCCGATGAGGAACGCCACGACCAACAGCAACACGGCGATCCGGTAGACCTCGAGGTTGAACGGAAGCGAGACCGGCAGGCGGTAGAGCTTGATCGGGATCAGCCAGATGATCAGAACCAGGCAGGCAATCGCGTTCGGCCACGACAGGATGTCCCTGCTGGTCTGGGCCAGCGCGACGAGAAAGGCCGCGGCCAGCGCGAGCGCGCCCACGGCGGCCGTCTCGGGAGTCTGCGTCAGGCAGATCGCGAAGATCACGACGCCGAGTCCCGCCACCAGAATCGGTGCCGGAGACCGCGCTGCCGACTGAGTGTGCGCTGTCACGTCCGGGTTCCCGGAGGGTTGGCCCTAGCGAGTCGGCCTAGCCGGTTTCGGAGATTCCGACGTGCCGCTCACGCGAGCGCTCCTCGTGGGAGACCGCCGGGCTCTCGGCGACGTTCGCATCGGCCCGCTTGCGGCGCGGGAACATCCGGTCGACCATGATCGCGAGCGCCCCGAAGGCGGTGAGGATCGCGAGCAGCGCGAGAATCGGCAGGCCGATGCTCGTCCCGCCGACCGCGGTCGCTTCGGTCGGAGTCTCGAGCGACTCGATCACGATCCGCTGCCTTGGGGGGATCTTCGCGTTCTGCTGCTTCCGCGCGATGTAGGACTGGAATGTCTTCGACGTGTCGGTCGCGAGCTTGATCGCAGCCGGCGCGGTGTTTGCCGTAGCGAAGAGCTCGATCACCGGGATCTCGGAGGACTGGTAGCGGGCGGCGGTCGCGCCCGAGAAGATCGCCTTCGCCGTGACCTCGCTTTCGGGCGGGGCCGGGCCGTAGAGATCCGTCCGTAGCTTGCCCACCTCGTCTCCCTCGATCAGGAGCGGATAGACATTGGTGGCAGCAACGAGCGTGCGCGTGTCAGGTGCGTCGAAGATCTGCGCGCTCGCGCGGGTCGTCGGCTGCTCGGTGCCGATCGGCACCTCGGAACGAGGAACGCTCGTCCTGAAGTACGGCGCCTGGCCGCTCGTCACGAACAGGCGCGAGAGCGCGGTGTACACAGGCGCGGCACGCTTCTCCAGGCCACCC
Organism: Actinomycetota bacterium; assembly: GCA_013698195.1. Classification (GTDB taxonomy): domain Bacteria; phylum Actinomycetota; class Thermoleophilia; order Gaiellales; family Gaiellaceae; genus GMQP-bins7. The sequence continues at coordinate 1,402 of JACCVK010000206.1, forward strand.
TCCTCGACCTTGAAAACCATAAACGCCGCAACGGCTACTGCTGCAATCGCGCCAAGCGCGAGGACCCACCAAAAGCGCTTGAGCGCTGGACCGTACCCTGGATTCATGTCGTCGCGGCCTCCCCAGCCGTCCCCCTCGAGAACAAGATCGGGATTGTACTCATTCGAGCTCCCCGTGTTGGGTGAATTTCCTACAAAGCGCAAGCTCGAAACATCGGACGCCGCAGGAGCTCCGCTACTCATCTTATAGGCTGGGAAACGGCGTATGTCCAGACCCAAGCTCACCGTCGTCGGTCTCGACGCCGCCACTTTCGACGTCGTCGACCCGCTGATCGAAGCTGGCGAGCTCCCTAATCTTGCCCGTCTCTTCGCAGCTGGCTCGCGTGGCGTTCTCCGCTCGGTGACGCATCCGTTGACGCCGCACGCGTGGGCAACGATGACGACGGGCGTCAACGCGGGCCGGCACGGAATCTGGGACTTCTCCGAGCGCGGCGACGGAGGCTACGAGCTCCGCCTCATCAACGGCAGCTACCGGCGGGCTCCGGCGGTCTGGGATCGCTTGAGTGCGCGCGGTGTGGCGTGTGGGATCGTCAACATCCCCTTCACCTGGCCGGCGCCCGAGATCGAGGGCTTCGCGATCTCGGGCTTCGACGCGGCGGCGCGCGAGGAGGGGCTGACGTTTCCACGCGACCTCGTCTCGGAGATCCGAGAGCGGTTCGGCCCGCTCGTTCTGGACCACCGCTTTCCGATCGGCGACGACGGCGGGGTCGACCTCGATCTCGTGCGCCGGGCGGCGGAGCAGAAAGTCGAGATCGCGCTCTGGCTCGCCGAGCGATTCGAGCCCGAGCTCCTGTTCGTCGTGTTCATGGCCGCCGACCACGTCCACCACATCTGCTGGGACGATTGGGAGCGGCGCGGCCCGGAGAGCGCGGTCGCGGAGGTCTATCGGATCCTCGACCGGGCCGCCGGAGCGCTTGCCGATGCGGCCGGGCCGGACGGCGACGTCCTCGTCGTCTCGGATCACGGCGGCGGCAGGCTCGACGGCGTCGTCAACCTGAACGCGTATCTCGCGCGCCGAGGGCTGCTCTCCTACCGCGGGGCCGACGCGGCTGCCGGGCGCAGGTTCGCGCGCCGGCTCTTCGAGCTGCGCCGAAAGCTCCCCGAGGGACTTCGCACCGCCGTCAAGCGCAGGCTGCCGGCCGTGCGCGAGCGCGCGTATGAGGCGACGACGTACACGGTCGTGGACTGGTCGCGGACGACGGCGTTCGCGTATGGGACGTTCGGGAACGTGATCGTCAACCTCGAGGGCAGGGAGCGGGAAGGGACGGTCGGGCCGGCCGACTTCGAGCGCGTGCGCGACGAGGTGAAGACGGTGCTCGAAGAGCTGCGCGGGCCGGACGGCGAGGAGATCGTCGCCGCGGTTCACCGCCGCGAGGATCTCTTCCACGGCCCCGAGCTCGAGAAGCTCCCGGACTTGATCGTGGAGTTCGACCGCTACGCGTGGCTCGGCAAGGGGAATCTCCGGAGTCGCGGCACCGCGCTGCTCGACCGCATCGAGATCGAGCCCGGAAGCAAGCACTCCTACGTCGGAAGCCATCGGCACGAGGGCGTTATCGCGCTCTCAGGTCCCTCGGCGCGTCTGGGCGGAACGATCGCCGCCGAGCTCGCCGACGTCGCGCCGACGATCCTCTACTTGCTGAGCCAGCCCGTTCCCACCGATCTCGACGGGCGCCTCGTCACCGAGGGCGTCGCACCTGCGCTGCTCGAGGCGCGACCGCCCGAATACGCGGACCTGGAAAGCGTCGCGATTGGGCCTGCCGAGAGCTACGACGCCGCCGACCAGGAATCCGTAGAGGAGCGCCTGCGAAGCCTCGGCTACCTCGAGTAGCCGATCGCATCGCGGATGTAGTCACGCAGCTCGGTCACGAGCCGCTCGTCGGCTCCGAGCGACACTTCCACCTGCTCGCCCGCCTTCGCGACGGCCTCGTCGAGCCGTGAAAGATCCTCGACGAGCGTGACGAGGCCGGCCGCCTCGAGCCGCCGTGCCACCGGCAGCTGGTGGTCGTCGACAGCCTCCCGGTGAGCCACGAGCCGCGCCGCCACGACTGGCCGCCGCCCACAGGAGAGCGCGGTCATGATCGAGCCGATCCCTGCGTGCGTGACTACGACGCGCGCCGAACGCATCACCTCGACGAGATCGTCGAAGAGCAGAAAGTCGTACGTCCGGGAGGCGTTCGCGGGTCGAATCGCGGACGAGCCGTGCTGAACGACGATCTCCTCGTCGCCCGTCTGCAAGCCTTTAACCGCCTCGAGCAGGCGGTCAAACGCCGCCTCGTTGGTACCAACGGTGACGAAGATCACTGGCCGAGGAAGACATTGCCGCGATAGCGAGCCCGACGGAAGGAGTCGGCCAGCTCGGGCCACTGCGCGTAGACACGCGCCGCGGCTGGCGCGATCAGGCGGCATGAAAGCGACGGCCCGTCGATGCGCGTGAAGCTCTCGACGTATACGACCTTGGCGCCGCGCAGGCGTGCCATCCACGCGAACGGCACCGCAACGCCCGCGCCCGTGGTCACGAGGATGCGGGGTCGGAGCTCGAAGACGAGTCGGCGGGCCAGCCGGAGATTGCGAAGCAGGTTCGGGATGTTCCGGTTCGTAGGACCGTGCGCGTAGATCACTCGCTCGGCGTCGAGCAACGAGCGTGCGTCGCTCTTGTTGAACGTGACCCAGGCCCGCGATTGGCTGTCCCAAGCGCTTTTGAGGGCAACGAGCTGGAGCAGGTGGCCGCCAGTCGAGCACACGAGCAGCACGTCCACGCGACCGCCGGACCGGCCTTCCGCCTCCGTCGCATGATCCTCTGTTGGCTTCGAAACTCTCATACAAGTCTTACAAGCGCCGTTTTCCCGAGCGTATACGAACTTTTTTCGACGGGCCAGACGGGGCTCGTGTCGTTTGGTGCAGACGCCTTCGGGGAACCCTGCTAGGTTCGTCAACGAGGGCGCTTCGCTGTTGTCGAGGCCCTCGTTTTTGTTTTTCGATGAGAAAACGCCGCCGCGTCACACTTGTCGGTATCGCTCTCGCGTTTCTCCTAGCGGGCTCCTCGCTCGCGGCGAACGTGATGGGCTCCAGCTCCCGCGATGTCATCCGTGGGACCGCCAAGGCCGACGAGCTCTACGGCCTCCGCGGACACGATCGTATCTACGGAGGGCGCGGCACGGACCTCTTGATCGGCAGCTTCGGCAACGACCTGCTTTCCGGCGGTCCCGGAAAGGACGTCATCCTCGGCGCAGAGGGACGCGATCGGGTCGAAGGCGGACCGGGCATGGACACGATGCTCGGCGGCAAGGGCTCGGACCTGCTCGTCGCCAAGGACGGCTTTCGTGACCTCGTCGACTGCGGACCGGGCAAGGATCAGATCATCCGCGATCCCTTCGACCACGTCGAGAACTGCGAGAAGAAGAAGATCAAGCCGCCTGCGGGCGGCTACGGAGGCACCGGTGGAACGTCTGGCTCCGGAGGCTCGGGAGGCCAGGCGCCGACGCCGCCCCCGCCGGCCGCTGCTCCGCCGCCACCGGCTGCCCCCGCGCCCGGAATGAGGCTCGGCGTGCGCGCCGACAACGGCGGGACGATCGCGAGCACCCCCAATGGAATCTCGTGCCCAGGGCGTTGCACCGCGATGTTCTCGGCAGGAACGCGGGTCTCGCTCAGGGCTAACCCGCAGCGCAACTGGCTCTTCACGGGTTGGGCGGGATCGTGCTCGGGGAACGCTCCAACCTGCTCCCTGACCTTGAGCCAGAACCGCTGGGCGCGGGCGATGTTCCGGCCCGCGTCGAACGTGACTCCGCCGCCTCCGCCACCACCCCCGGCGCCACCCCCGCCACCCCCGCCACCTCCGCCGCCTCCATCTCCTGGCTCGGGCTGCTCGACGGCGAACTACTCGTCGTGGTCATGGCAGCAGTGCCGCGTGGGCACGACGATCACGGTCACGAACTCGTCCTGGCACTGCAACCGCCCGCTCTCGAGCTACGGGCCGCTGCCGATCAAGGTCATCTCGACCGCGAGTGGCGCCTGGGACGACGCGGGAGCGGTCACCGTCAACTCGGGCTGCACGGGCTCGCCCGGAACCGACGTCAACCTGATCGTGGACATCAGGGGCGGTGGGCCGTCGAGCTCCGGCGGCAACGGCCAGGACGCCTTCAAGACGCGGGAGAACCCGGAGAACCTGCGAATCACGGGCTCGATCCAGTGCGGACGACGGGCGCCCGGCGCGCACCAGGACTCGATCCAGATCCAGGGCGGGACGAACATCACGTTCGTCAACGTCGAAGCGGGCGGCAACTACGACGCGGGCACCTCGACCTGCATGGGCGCCGGCGGCGGGCCGTTCTACTCGCTCAACCGCATCACCAACGTCGACATCCTGGGCGGCAGGTACATCTCCTGCAACCACGCGCTGAACGGCAGCAACGCCGGTTCGGGACCGGGGAACGACGTAAGCGGCGCGCGCTTCCGCACGGGCCGGCGCGAGGATCCGAACTGCGCAGGCTTCGCGATCTCCCCGCCGTGTCTCAACACGGGCGCCCTCAGTCTGTCGGGCCTCGTGTGCGAGCAGTGGATCGGCGGGCGCTGGGTTGGGGTACCGCCTGGGTAGAGACCTGTATGCGACTTGTTTAGGCCGTCGCCTGATGCGAATACGCGACGGATCCACCACCGAGTTCTGCAGCTGGGGAGGCTGATCATATGAGGAGAACTGCGCCATCGCGGGCGGCCTTACGCGCCCGCTTTCTGTTGACCTGTGCCGCGATCGCCGGAGTCATCGTCGCGATGCCGGCGACGAGCGCCGACGAAGCGGCAGGACGAGTCATCGTCCAGATGCAGACGAATCCCGCCGGAGATCCGACGGTGTTTGCATTCATCGGCACCGCCTTGGAAGGACGCGGCTCGGGACAGACAGAGCGATTCGTGCTGAGCCACGGACAGCAGCTGGAGACGAGTCTTCCTGCAGGCACGTACGCGATTGCGGAGACTCCGATCCCGGGCTGGACGCTGACTTCGGCACTGTGTAGCGACGGGAGCTTGCCGAGCGCGATCCGGCTCGACGCGGACGAGGTCGTGACCTGTGTCTTCTCGAGCACGCGGAGCTCGGAACCGGCACCGCCGCCCGCACCCCCGCCG
>JACCVK010000209.1 GCA_013698195.1 Actinomycetota bacterium
CCCCCGCCGCCGCCATCCCGGTCTCGGCTTCAACGTCGGGCGGGCTCATACCCTGCCAGCTCACCCCGAGCGGGTGCGAGTGCAGGAACGCGATCCCCATCCCCGTCTCGACGGCGCTCTGGAGAACGCGGTCGAAGTAGGACGGCTGGAACTCCACGTTGCCGTGAACGCGGCGGTCTCGGTCCTCGGGGAAGATCGGATCGACGACCAAGGCGGTGAAGCGCCCCTCGCCCCGGCTCGGCCGGTAGAGGCCGAAGCATAGATCCTCCTGTCCGTCGGGTCGACGCAGATGGTCCGCGAGGGCGTTCGAGATCGCCTCGGTCATCGCCACGCTCCCGGCCGACGGCATGGCCGTCACGTCGTGATCCACAGGGTCTGGACCCAGACCATGTACGCGCGGGCGTCCTTCACCGGCTCCGTGTTCCAGCCCTGATGGGGCCTGCTCCAGTACTCGCCGCCGCCCCCTGTCAAGGGCCGCCCCATGTGACCGCGGTCGGGTCGGCAGATGTGATCGCGCGATCGCCGGAAACGCCGACCGCGTGATCGAGGCGAAGTTGCAGGTCGTGATCGTGCGACGCGACACCGCGCTGCACGACCGGGATCGGACCCCCACCTGAGGTCGGCAGACCTGATCCATCGGTCAGCTCTCCTGTACGGGCACCCGGCGGCGGGCGCGGGGGTTCCGGAAGGACTCGCCGGTGATCTCCACCGTCGTGGCGTAGTGCAGCAGGCGGTCCATGGCGGCGCTGGCCAGCAGCTCGTCGCCGAACATCGCGTACCACTCGGCCTCGGACCGATTCGAGGTCCAGATCGTCGCGCCGCGCTCGTACCGCTGGCGGATCACCTCGTACAGGTCCTCCGCCTCGAAGTCGCGCAGGGGCCGCAGGCCGACGTCGTCGACGATCAGCAGCTCGGGGGTGGTGTACCGCAACAGCTTCCGGTCGTAGCTCTGGTCGGCGCGGGCTGCGCGCATCGCGGTCAGCATCGTCGACGCGGACGTGTACAGCACCGTGTGACCGTGCATGCACGCCCGGTGGCCGATCGCCTGCGCGAGGTGGCTCTTGCCGACGCCGGCCTGACCCAGCAGCATCACGACCTCCTTGCGCTTCACGAAGGCGCAGGTCGCGAGGTCGATCACCTTGGCCTTCGGGACCGCGGGGTTGAACGTGAAGTCGAAGTCCTCGACCGTCTTGTGGGCCTCGAACGAGGCCCTGCGGAGCCGCACGTCCAGCTGCTTCTGGTCGCGGCGCTCCACCTCGTCGAGGAGGACCCGGTACAGGTACTCGGGGTGCGCCAGATCGTCCTCGACGGCCTGCCGCGTCCGCAGCTCGAGGGTCTGCAAGACCCCGCTCAGCCGCAGCTTCTTGAGGATGGGAACGAGATCGTCGGTCGGGCTCATCAGCACCTCCTGTCAGTGGATGTTGGGCGCACGGCTGAACTGCGGCCGCGGCGAGGTCTTCGTCGCGAAGAGCGGCTGGGGCAGCGGCTCGTAGTCGAGACCCTGCCGGAGGATGTCGCGCACGCCCTTGTACGTGTGGTTCCCGAAGTGCCGGGCCCGCTCGCACGCGGCGACGGCGCGCTCGGACGGGTGCTTCTCGAGGTGCGTCACGATGGCCTGCACGACGCGCAGCTTCGAGATGACGTCCTCGGACCCGAACACCTCGACGATGTAGTCGCCGACGGTGTCGCCCATGGTCTTCGCCCGCGTGACCCAGTACGCCCGATCCCGATGGCGCAGGTCGCGTCGGTGCTCCGGAAGGTGCGCGTCGTTCGTGCTGCGCGGGCCGGGGCCGCGCCGATCGTGGGTCGCGACCCGCTCCTCCTCGAGGTCGTGGATGTAGACGGTGTCCGGCGTCGCGCGCACCCACAGGCGCTTGTGGCACAGCGTCCAGGGGACCGAGTACTCGCGCCGACCGAACACCAGGTGGCTGTTCGAGTGCACCGTCGCGCGCTTCCAGATGATCGGCACGTAGGGCCGCGGCGGGAGCGGCTCGAGCGTGGCACGCTCCTCCTGCTCGAACACTTCGAGCGGCTTCCGGTGCGTGGTCCCGTGGTCCCGTTGGCCGGCGATCTCCATCCGCCAGCGGCGCAGCTCGGCCTGGGCCTCCTCGGCGTGCTCGAACGCGCGCGGCTTGAAGAAGTTCGACTTCACGTACCGCACGCCGGACTCGACTTTGCCCTTCTTCTTCGGCGCGAACGGCGGTGCGGGATCGACGAGGAACGTGTAGTGCCGCGCGAGTTCGCAGTAGGTGCGGTTGAGCCCGGAGTCCTCGCGCTCCACCCCGAAGGCCGCACGGATCACGGCGGCCTTCAGGTTGTCCGGGACGATGGTGCGCGGCACCCCGCCGAGCTCGGCGAACGCCTCGATGTGCAGCTGGACCCAGGTCTCGGCCCGCTGATCGAACACGATCTTTGCGAAGAGGTGCCGGCTGTAGCCGAGGACCATCGTGAAGACCCAGGCCCGCCGCAGCTTCCGCGTCGCCGGATCGACGAGCATCCCGACGTAGCCGAAGTCGACCTGGGCCACGTCCCCGGGCAGCGTGTCGACCGGGATTGCGACGTCCTCGGCCTGGACGCCGCGGTCCTTCTTCCACCGCCTCCAGAGCCGCTTCACGGCCGAGACGCTGCCCTTGAAGTCGGGGTCATCGAGCACGAGTTTGTCGAAGATCGCCTTCGGCTTCGCCCCGCGCTTCGCCATCTCGAAGACCTTGTCGGCCAGCCCCTCGAGCGACGACACCTGCTGCAGAGGCGTCTTCACCGGCACCTGCGCGAGCACGCCCTCCCGCAGCACGGCGAGGTCAGGCAGGTGTTCGAGGCCGGGATCGCCCTGCAGCAGCCCTGCGAGGCCGAGCGCGAGCCGGTAGGTCCGCTCCGTGTTCGGGCTCATCCCGAGCAGGCGCGCCACCTCGCGCGCACCGATGCCCTGCCGGTGCAGACGCACCAGCTCCTGTAGACGATGCATGTCGGTCCTCTCCATCGAGCCCTCCGCGTGGGCGGCGGGCGTAGCGGGGATCTGCGATCAGGTCTGCCGACCCCGACCGCGGTCAGGTCTGCCGACCTCGGCCGATCAGGTCTGCCGACCCGACCCCGGTCAGGTCTGCCGACCTCAGTGGGATCAGGTCTGCCGACCTGACAGCGGTCTCATAGGCCGGCCCATCACAGACCTCCTGCCGCGGCGGGGAAAACCACTTGTCGAGCGCGGGGCCTGGAGGCTGCCGGACACGCTGCCGAGCTATACCGGGTCGAAGCTGGCACCCTCGAGAGCCAACGGGGCCCGAAGCTGGCACCCAACGCCCTTCTGAAGGGTGGACGTGGGCGGAACCCGCCGAAACCGGTTCGCGGGCCGGGGTGCCAGATTCGGGCGAACATGGTTCGGAGAG
>JACCVK010000214.1 GCA_013698195.1 Actinomycetota bacterium
CACGGCGACCGTCGGAGAAGTGTCCGATTTCCAGGGAAACGTGCCCGGGCGTGCCCTCGAGTGGACGCCTGTTCCTCACTCGCCCTTCCCTCGTAATGAAGGGGTCCCCGGTTCGAGTCCGGGCGTCGGCTTCAGAATGCGAGCGCGCGACTCGATGGGCTCGCGGCGAGCGCGCGATCCGAATCTGACCCAGTTCTGACCCAGGCACGAAAAGAAGCCCCGCGCGGGGCCCTCTGACTTCGATAGAACGGCTTGCCTAAGCCATGGGCGGTACTGGGTTCGAACCAGTGACCCCCAGCTTGTCGAGTACGGCGAGGGCTAAGTCAGCGCTGGTCAGTGCACGTAGTCAAGCGGTTCTTGGACACTACGGCACAGTGACACTAGGCTCCGTGGGCCAGTGAGATCTGACCCAGATCTGACCAACCTCAAGCTTCGTTGACCGCCTGATCAGCTCCTGGGACATCCGACCAATCGCGGCTGTCGCGCGCGCGAGCACCTGACGCAGTTGCTCATCGACATCCCGAAGGACATCACGATGTTGTGGTGCGAGCAACCGACGGGCGCGACGCTGATCCAGCACCTGCTGCGCGATGTCGACTTTGCTCAACTCGATCGGCTGACCGTCACCTCGGATCCGTTGTCCGCACCACGCAGCGACAGCTGCGCTTCGACCGATATCGGGTACGTCTGCCATTCGGATCTGGACGTCATGCCGAACGGCGAGCGCCGCGTTCACGGCGTTCAAGTAGACCCCCTTGACGAGCAGATCTTCTGGCGACAAACCGCTCTGTGCGCCCCCTAAGAAGACAATCTGCTCGGCCAACACCTTGGCGTCACGCAGCTTGCGTGCGTGGCCGCGTCCGGCTTCGTCGCCGTCGGCAAGGTACGCGACCCGCGCTGCGACCAGATCCAGGTCTTCGACGTCCGCCCGAGTAGCGTCCGCGAAACTTGGCGCGATCTGGTACCCGAGGTACGGCGCGCCGGTCGCCTCCCGAATCAGGCTTGGGAGAAAGAAGAGTGTCTGACATCCCCTCGACGACAACGGCTCGGCGCGTTGCCGCGAAGGCAAAAGCGCTTGCGCCCATTGCGATCAGGATGGGCGAATAACCTCGCCCCTGCGTCCAGAACCTATTGATCACCTCGCTTTGGTCAGTCTGGCGAATCTCGCCTTCAACCTCGCGCTCGACTGGCACGACAGCCCTGATGCCGGTCCCGAGATCGAGCGGTAGGCAGCCGGCTGAGTGCGTCGTGTAGACGATCTTCGACGTTTCCTCCTGTTCCTCCAAGACCTGTACAAGATCAGCCTGCGCGTCGTAATGGACGTGGGCGTCAGCCTCATCGATCAGAACAATTGGTCGTGACGACCTTTCACCGCCATGCTGGATTACGAACGAACGAAGAGCAACGAACTGCCGCAGCCCATCGCTGCGCTGGTCGATTTCGATGAAGTCTTCGGCTTTGAGATCAAGATCCCGAGCGTCGTGCCTTCGAGGTGAAACCTCACCTCGAGTTCGCTCTGTTTCCATGCGCGGCTGAAGTTCTTCTCAAGTTGTTTCTTGGTGCGATCGAACCAAACGCTCTTGCGCCCACGATCGCTATCGGCAGCAACGTCGTAGGGACGTGCCCCGAATTCCTCTCGAAGCGCATCGGCCCGGTCCAAGCCTGCTGGAGGCAGCGTCTGTTCCTCGGATTCGAATAGCTCGATCGCCGATGCGAGGAGATTCTCCAGCCGATCAATCTCCTCAGAGTCGTCCTCTTCACTGGAGGGCGGCCAGCCCCCATCGCGGAGCCGGGTGAGTCTCCGGTGAATGTCCCGCCTCTGCCGTAGGTCTCTCGTTCCGGCGCTGGCTCCAGCCGATAGCCTCGCTCGCCGCCTTGCTTCCAGATGACGAGTTGTCGCACGCCTTTCGCTTCAGGCACTTCGGCGATCGTGTCCTTGTCCTCGCGCTCAAGCACGAACCTTGGACGCACCTGTGGAATCGTGGAGCCCGGCTCGCCGCGGGTGCGGTCTGTTGGCCTGAACGCCGTATCGTTATCGAGGTGGGCGAGCGCATCGAGCATCGACGACTTCCCGGCCTCGTTCGGGCCAACCACGCACACCAATGACGGGTCCAGCTCAATCGCGGTGAGCGTGCGAAACCGCCGGAAGTTCTGAATGTCTGCGTGGATCAGGCGAATGAGCTGACACTAAATGGCGCAAGGGCTGGGAATCAAGGCGCGAGTCGACTGATAAGACGTCCTGGGTTGCGCGCACCCTCGGTGCCCCTGATGCGCACCCAGCCCTTGGGGCCGGTCGTGCATGAGGTAGCTGCAAAGTGCTTCCATGCACGATCGCGCATTCTGAAGGTCCTTTTGCCGGTCAATACGTCCATATGCACGATCGTGCATAAACCTGTGCAGCAAACCCCACCCCTTGATAATATGCACGATCATGCATTCCGAATCTCGCCTGTCTGCCCAAATAGCCGCCGAGGTGCGTCGCGCGCGCGATGAACAAGATCTACGCCAAGATGAGCTCGCGCTGGCCGCTGGCGTTAGCGTGCGGTCGGTTCACCAGATCGAAGCAGGCAAGCCTACGACGCGCCTCGATGTGCTTGAACGCGTGCTGAGTGCACTCGGTCTGACGATCGATGTCGTGCGACGTCGCCAAGGCTTCGCGCATACTCGTCAGCGATAAGAGATGCCGACTGCACCACGGCTCCGCGCGCTGGACGTGTACCTAGCAGGTGCGCACGTTGGCAAGCTCTACCGACCGGGGTCGGGTCGACTCACGTACTCATATGATGTTGACGTTGGGGAGGAGTCCGCTGGTGAGTTGCTCCTCTCGGTGTCGCTGCCTGTGCGGGTCGAACGCTTTCCGAACGACCAGACTCGACCGTTCTTTGAGGGATTACTCCCGGAAGGCGCAGTCCGTGAGCAAGTTGCCCGTGAACGCGGTGTTAGTGCGCAAAACGCGTTCGGGCTACTCGCCGAGATCGGCGCGGAGTGCGCAGGCGCGGTGGTCATCGTTCCCGAAGGCCACGAACCTGCCGCGACGGACATTTCGTCTGTGCGTTGGCTCTCGGACGGTGAGCTGGCGAATGCCGTGGCCAACCTCCCGGCGCATCCCCTGGGTGGCAGCACTGACGTCCGAGTCAGCTTAGGGGGCGTACAGCAGAAGCTGATCGTGACTCGAGCTCCGAACGGTCGCTTCGGACAACCATTAGGTGGTGCGCCGAGCACGCACATCATTAAGCCGGGCACGGAGGCGTGGGCCGACATTGCTGCCAACGAGGCTTTCTGCTTGCGCGTAGCACGATGCTGTGGGTTAACGACCGCGAGCTCGGAAACGATTGATATCGGCGGCACACACTGCCTGGTCGTCGAGCGGTTCGACCGTACGCTCAGCGATGACATGCGCATCGTACGGCTTCACCAGGAAGACTTCTGTCAGGCGTTGGGAGTTCTTCCCGACTCAAAATACGAATCCGAAGGTGGTCCTTCGATCCAGCAGATCGTCGCGGCCATCCGTGAGATCGGTGGAGCCCCGGCTGCAGACGTTAACGCTTTCCTTCGCGCGGTGGCGCTCAATTTCCTCGTTGGCAACAGCGACGCCCACGGAAAGAACTTCGGTCTCCTTTACGACCACCACAATGGGGCTCGACTGGCACCCCTGTATGACGTTGTTTCGACAGCTGTCTACGAGGTCACAACGCGAATGGCCATGTTCATCGGGGGCGAGGAGGAACCGGCCATGGTGACCGGAGCCGAGTGGCGCCGCCTGGCGATTGAGTGCACGGTCAATGCTTCGCTGCTTCTCAGGGATATCCGCCAACTCGGAGCCCGTGCGATCGAATGTGGCGGGGCCGTTGCTGCGACCGCCGTCGCGGAGGGGTGGTATCGACCGATCATCGATGAGATTCGGGCTGTCGTGGAGGAGCGTGCCCGTCTTCTCATTGGAGGGCAACCTGCGTGAAGCAGCCTCCTTCGAGAGGGTACGTTGCATGGCTCGAACGTCGACTTTCTGCATGGCAACTAGCCTAGGCACGCCGGAGTTGGATCCTCGTCGGCATGGTTGAGCCAAATACGGCTCGTAGGATGAGTCTGAGTGAGCCTGAAACAGGCTGGTTCGGGAGAAAAATGGGGAGAAAGTTTGCGTCTGATCAGGCAACAGATGGAGGGCAATTGCCGAACAGTCCGTGTTTCCAGCGGGTGGAGGCGGCGACGGCGGCTCGTCACGCCGGTTACGACGGGGACAAGCTGAACAGGGCGTCGGCGAACGCTACCCGCCACTCCTCCCCCGAAACGGGCTACCGCTTTAAGAAGCGCTTCGCGACGTGCGCCGCGATACCCGCGAGGGCGGCTCGCGCCGCGGGGCTACTCAGGACGCCACCACCGCCGGCGCCGCCGAGAATTTGACCGAGGCCACCGGACTGCGTGCCGCGGAGAGCTGCGGCGACCCTTCCGAGCATGCCGGCGTCCTCATCTCCCGACTCGTCAACCGGCACACCCTGCGCCGTTGCCTCACTGCGCAGCTTCTGCCCGACCTCCCGTCGCTGCTCGGAAGACATGCGACCGAAGGCGTCGGTTGCCGCTTCGCGGTACTCATCCTCAGGAAGATCGCTCGTCAGCTCGTCGTGATGATGTTGAGCCTCGTCGTCTGAAATCCCCTCTTCCGGCGGACCCTTGTCGTAGCGCGCTACGAAGTCCTCGACCTTCTGACGCCGGGACTCGTCACCGAGCAACTCCTCGAACATCTTCACCGCAACCCCCTCTCATTGATCCTGGTGGGGTTCCCGGGCGGTCGTTCGGCCAAACACCGCGGCGATCCGCATGCGCCGCATGAATCGTTTACGGTTGAGTTGCGATGAGGGAAGACACAACCACCGCGACTATGCGTAGGTCTTCCACGATCGCGTCGAGATCGTCACCGACTGCCCAGGTCGCGGCTGTCGCCTGATTCGTTCCGGCGTACTCCGACGGATAGACGAGCAGCAACGAGTTCCCGCTCCTGTAAAGGATCGACCCGAGATCCTCCTGCAGCGGCTCAAGACCGATGGTGTTCTCGTAGAAGTCCCGCGCCCGTTGCAGGTCGCTCACCGCGAGCGTTGCCCCAGCGTTCTTGCTCCCCAGCATGCTGACTCCTTTCTCTCGTGGACGTGGGAGCATAAGCGGGGCAAGGTGCGTCGAGGTCGCCCGCGCACCACGGGCGATCGACACCGGCACCGAGGCACGCTGCTTCGCTCAGTACATGCGCGTCCACGCGCTCGAGGCCTCAGGCGGCCTGATCTACGCGCAGATGGGGCGCTTTCAGTCGGCAGCGAAGCCCGACGACCCCGCGGGCACGAGCGACGAAGCGGCGGCCGCAAAAGACGAGAGCGGGAACGCGATATCGAACGGGGCCAGGAATATCTGGATCACCGAGACAGCCCTCGCGACCGGGCTGAACGTCTCGTACATGGCCCAGCAGATCGCGATCTTCGGCATCGTCGTCGGGGTCGCGTTGCTCTTGACCGGTGTCGGCCTCGTCATCCTCGCGTTCGCCGTCTTCGGCAGGCACGACCACAGGAAGCAGGCGCTCGGCACCTAAAGAATGGATCCGCGGTTCGTGTCCGCGTCGGCTACGAGAAAGCCCCCGCAGGCGGGGGCTTTCTGTCGTCACACATCATTTCGACGAGTGCTCGGCGCTCTAGCGGCGTCCGTAGCCCACGCCTCCGAACAGCAGCAACACGACCAGAACGATGATCAGCACCCACGCCCAAGTTGGCATATCGATTCACCTCCTCTTCCATTCGTGTGCGGCGAGTAGAAGTCGTTCACGAGTTCGGTCGAGCCCTAGCGAGGACCTTCGGGAGGTCGCGAGATCTGTCCCACCAGCTCCCCGACGTCTCTTTCCTTCGCCTCGAGCGCGACATCGGCCTGTGACAGGACACCGACGAGCCGGTTCTCGTCGTCGACCACCGGGAGCCTTCGCACTTGGTTCGTTGCCATGAGCTCGAGGGCGTCGGAGAGATTCTGGTCAGGCCCGACGCTCACGACCTCGGACGAGCACACCTCCCTCACGGGCATGCCGCGAGGGTCCTTTCCTTTCGCGACCGCCCTCAGGACGATGTCCCGGTCGGTGACGATGCCGCTGAGCTGCTCACCGTCGAGGACGGGGATCGAGCCCACGTCCTCGGATTCCATGAGCTCCGCGACCTGCGTGACAGGCGTGTCGGACGTCACGCAGCGGGGACGCCCCGTCATGACATCACGTACTTTCGTTGCCATCTTTCCTCCCTTGCAATCAGTGTTCGAAAGTTGTCCGGTTCGCTGATACCCGTCCGTCGCCCTCGTCACACGTCCCGGGTCGAATCGAAGCGTTCGGCTTTCAGAGGGCGACGTACCGGGCGTCGAGCGTGGTGGCGAGCGTTCGATGCGCGAGACTGGTCTCGATCAGCAGCGACCGAGCCGGATCGACGCCATGAGCGTGGGCGAACGCAAGAGGCAGTCCGGGAAGTGGAGGCCGGCACCAGCATCTCGGCGGACCGGCTCCGTGTGAGCAGTGGGCGGCCTCGACGTGCCCGGAGACCAGGGACGAGAGGCGGGACGCGACGTCCGCCAGGTCGTTCGCGACGCCTTCGGGAATCCAGTCGAATACCAAGTACCGTGCGGACCCGTCGCGGCGCTCGAGCTCGCGCTGCCACCCGGACTGCTCCAACGCCGTTGCCGCGACGAACACTCCGGTGCGCGTCCGACCTGCTCGCGGAAGGCGTACGAACGGGACGTGCTGCACGCTCGCGAAGCCCTCGTCGGCCGACGGCGGCTCAAGTTCTCGCAGCGCGCGCATCTGGGAGGTCGGCGCCAGCAGCCCCGGCTCGCTCCGTGCCGTCTCTCGCAACTCCTCCGGAGTCGGCAGCGAACCGAAGCGCTCGAGCATCCGTTCGACGATGTTGACCTGCGCCTGCGCGAGCGGGGTGTCGAGCCATATGCACCGTGTCGAGATGCGGTGACGTGCGGCCGCTTCGATCACGTAGCTCCGAGCTGCGCGGGTCAGGTATGTGTTGTCGAGGACAACGCGGCGGGCGCCGCCGGCAAGCTCCGCGTCGAGTTCTCCAGCCAGCGCTCTGAGCGATCCACCCCGCTCGTCCCGGTTGAGCCGGAGATAGCCCTGCGCAACGTGCTCCTCGGCGACCCGGTTCTTGCCTGCCCCCGGAATGCCCATGACCAGGAGTACCTCGCCCTGTTCCGTCGAGCGCGGCCGCTCGACGCGAGCGGGACGTGACCGGCCGAACGCGCCGCCGAGAATCGCGCGGTCGCTGTCCTCGAGCCGAAGAGACGCAGCACGCGCCGCTGAGCGCGCCGTGTCGGGCCGCCGGGCGCCAGGAATCGGCACGACCACGGGCGAGAGCGTGAGCAGCCACGCCAGCGCGATCTCCGCTGGGGTCGCACGGCGCGCTGCCGCGATCTCCGCCAGCGCCCCGTTGCGCGCGAGCCCGCCCGCCGCGCGGCGCTGTCCGCCCAGCGGCGAGTGAGCCAGCAGCGCGATCTCCAGCTCGGTACAGCGCTCCACGACACCGCCTCGAAGGGCGCGATCGTCGCCCGGACTGAGCGCGACCTGAACTCCCGCGATCGGGGCGAGCTCGAGTGCCTCATCGAGCTGAGCGCGATTGACGTTCGCAACTCCCACGTGCCGGACGAGCCCCTCGTCGACGAGTCGCCCCAGCGCGCGCGCGGTCGTTCGCCACGGCGTGCGCGGATCGGGAGCATGGACGAGGTAGAGGTCGATCTCCAAGCCCCCGAGCGCGAGCAGGCTCGCTTCGCAGTCGCTCCGGATCGTCTTCGCGCGGCCGTCGGGGACCCAATCGCAGCCGACACGGGTCATGCCGCCTTTCGTCACGATGCGCGCACCTTGGTGCGCACCCGAGCCGCGCAGTGCGCGCGCTACGAGCCTCTCGTTGTGCCCGAGCTCGGTCTCGTCGTGAGCGTACGCGCGTGCGGTGTCGAAGATGGTGATGCCCGCCTCGGCCGCAGCCGCAATCGTCTCGAGCGCGCGCATCTCGTCGCGATCCTCGTCCGTCGACAGCCGCATGCACCCGAGGCCGATGCGGAGGTCGGAGGGGTCAAGCCAGGTGC
>JACCVK010000223.1 GCA_013698195.1 Actinomycetota bacterium
GCTTCACCGCGTGCGACGCAGGCCCCTCCGCGCGAATGTGCTGGCCGAGGTTCCGCGCGCGCAACCTCTCGATGAACTTCGGCCCGATCACGACGGCTGCGACCATCGCGAGCAGGCCCGCTATCAGGACGGGGACCATGCCTCCGCGAAGTTCGCTATCTCGTTTGCGATGCCTTCGAGCCCCACCGCTCGCGAGGCCTTCACGAGCACGGCATCGCCCGGCTCGATCACTTCGCGTGCGGTCTCGGCCGCACCGTGGGCGTCGGGAGCCCACGCGACAGGGACGTAGGCTCGCGCTCTCTCTCCTACGCCGACGACGGCGACTTCCAGCTCGCGCGCGAGCTCTCCGATCTCGCGGTGAAATTGCTCGGACACGTCACCGAGCTCGGCCATCTCGCCGAGGATCGCGACCTTTTTTCGTTCGCCCGCCCGCTCGGCGAGATGAAGCAGCGCGGCGCGCATCGAGTCCGGGTTTGCGTTGTAGGCGTCGTTGATCACAAGGCCGCCACCGGGGAGTTCCAACTCTTCCCCGCGCCACGGCGAGAGCACGATTTCGGAGACGCCGTCCCGCGCGCGCGCGAGCGGTAAGCCGAGCGCGGCGTACGCGTGCAGCGCGGCGAGGGTGTTCAGCGCCTGGTGGCGCCCCGTGAACGGTAGATCGAGCTCGACCGCTCGACCGTCGATGCGGAACTTCGCATGGCGATTCTCGAGCTCGAGCCCGTCCGGGCCGAAGCGCCGCACCTGAATGTCCTCGCGCTCGAGGTACGGATCAAGCTCGCGAGCCCCGGCAGGCACGACGGCGACCCCGCCCGATGGCAGCGCCGCGATCGCCTCGGCATTCGCGGCCGCGACCTGCTCGACAGATCCGAGCAGCTCGAGGTGCTCGGGACCGATGCTGGTGACGAGGGCGATGACCGGCTGGGCGATCGCGCAGAGCTCTGCGATCTGCCCACCGCCGCGCATTCCCATCTCAGCGATGACGATCTCTGTCTCCGGCTCGATTCGGAGCAGCGTGAGCGGCAGCCCGATCTCGTTGTTCAAGCTTCGTTCGGAGGCGATGGTCGGAGCGTGCGGCGCGCACAGGGCACGCAGGATGTCCTTGGTCGACGTCTTCCCCGTCGACCCGACAACCGCGACGATCTGCGCAGCACTCCGCGAGCGCACGAGCGTGGCGAGTGCAGCGAGCGCGGCGTGCTGGTCGTCGGGAACCAGCGTGGCCGCTCCTCGTGCCCGAGCCTCCTCTACGTAGCGAACGCCGGAGTTCAAAGCGACGAAGAGCTCGTCTGCACGGGCCTCTCGCGAATCCGATGTGATCGCGGTGAGGACTGAGCCCGGCCGACCTCCTTCGAGGCGGCCGAGGCCGAGCGCCGCGATCTCGTCCAAGCGAAGGGGGATCACGTCGACCCGACCGCGGGACAGTGCCTCACACCGTAAGCGCCACAAGTGCGTGCCGATCGCTCCACAGATCGGCTCACGCGCGCAGTCGCGCCAAGGCGTCGCGGGCGACGGCACGGTCGTCGAACGGCTGCACGACGCCGCCCACGTCCTGACCCTGCTCGTGCCCCTTGCCTGCGATGACGAGGACGTCACCGGGCTCAGCTAAACCTACCGCGCGGGCGATTGCCGAGCGCCGATCCGGGTCGATCTCGACGCTCGTCCCTGCTCCCTGGAGCACGTCCTCGATGATCGCGAGCGGGCTCTCCGAGCGTGGATTGTCGGAGGTGACGATCGCGACGTCCGCATGAGCGGCAGCAACCTTGCCCATGAGCGGGCGCTTGCTCCGATCCCGATCACCGCCCGCTCCGAACACAACCAGCACTCGACCCTCGGCGAGGTCACGCGCTGCCAGCAGGACGGTCTCGAGAGAGTCGGGCGTATGCGCGTAGTCGACGAGCACGGTGAACGGTTGACCTTCGTCGACCCGCTCGAACCGGCCGGGCACCGACTCGACGCCGGCTATCCCGGAGCGGATGCCTTCCTCGTCGAGGTCGAGCAGGAATCCCGCCGCGACGGCGCCGAGCGCGTTCGAGACGTTGAAGATCCCAGGAAGCGAGGTCTCGATCTCCATCCCCGCAGCACGAAACCTGCTGCCAGACGGGCTCAGCTCCAGACCCTCGGCGCGGATCTCGGCCCCGTCCTCGAGGCCGAAAGTCACGAGCGGTGCGCGGTGGGCGTCTGCAAGCGACTCCGCGAGGTGTTGCCCCCACGTGCCGTCCACGTTGACCGCCGCCGGCGGCGGTTGCGCGCCGGCGAAGCGCGATTTCTTCGCAAGGAAGTACTCCTCCATGGTCCCGTGCAGATCGAGGTGATCCTGGCTCAAGTTCGTGAACACGAGCGCGTCGAAGCGAACGCGATCGAGACGCCGGTGCGCAGCCCCGTGCGACGATGCCTCGAGCGCGACGCTCCGGTCGCCGGCCGTGAGCATCTCGCGGAAGAGCCGCTGGAGGTCGATCGCTTCCGGCGTCGTGAACGGCGCAGGGCGCCGCTCGCCGCCGACCCGCCACTCCACGGTTCCGATGAGCCCCGCCTGCCGTCCCGCTGCTTCGAGCATCGAACGGAGCAGGAACGCGGTCGTCGTCTTTCCGTTCGTCCCCGTGACACCGACGACCTCGAGCTCCTTCGTCGGCTCACCGAAGAACACGTCTGCCGCGATCGCCATCGCGGCCCGCGAGTCGCCG
>JACCVK010000250.1 GCA_013698195.1 Actinomycetota bacterium
GGGTAGCGCACGGTGTAAGGATTGCATCAACGCAGGGCTCCCCGGGTTGCGCGCGAAGGGCACCGAAGCGACTCTGGACACGATGCGCCGTCTTCTTACCGTCCTTCTCCCGCTCGCCGCCTCTGCCGGCGTTCTCGCGCCCGGTGCGCTCGGCGGCTCGCCCGTGACGGTCCTCGAGCTCTCGAGCGGGACGGACCGGAGCCTCGCTGCTTCCACGGGCGAGCAGAGATTTACGCTCGTCGGTGTGCACTGGCGGGGAGCTGGACGGGTGCTCTTCCGCACGCGCTCGGTCTCGGGCGAGTGGGGTGGCTGGCATCAAACCGCCCCGGAGGAGGAAGACGGTCCCGATCCACGTACGCTCGAGACACGCGCACGGAGCGGCTGGCGCCTGGGCAATCCCTGGTGGGTCGGGCCTTCCGACCGTGTGCAGGTCAGGCGCGTAGGGCGTGTGGAGCGCATTCGGGCGTACCTCGTCTGGAGCCCGGCGGTGCAGGTGCCGTTGCGACGGCCAGCCGCTACGCCGGAGCCGGCGATCGTCCCGCGCGCATCTTGGGGGGCGAGCGAGAGCATTCGGCGCGGACCTCCGTCCTACGCTCCGCGAGTTCGCTTCGCGACCGTGCACCACACGGCCGGTCGCAACGCATACACACAGGCGGAAGCGGCCGCGATCGTGAAGGGAATCCAGCTCTACCACGTGCAGGGCAACGGTTGGAACGACATTGGCTACAACTTTCTCGTCGATCGCTTCGGGACGATCTATGAGGGTCGCTACGGAGGCATCGACAGGGCGGTCGTCGGCGCCCATGCGAGAGGGTTCAACACGGGCGCGGTCGGAGTCGCGCTCCTCGGGACGTACTCCGACACGGCGCCGACTTCGGCTGCCCAGAAGGCGCTGACCGCGCTGCTGGCATGGCGGCTCGACGTTGCGCACGTCGACCCGCTGTCACTGCCGAACGTGATCTCCGGGGGGAGCGAGCGATTCGCCGCCAGCGTGCCGGTGCTTCTCCGTGCCGTCTCCGGCCACCGCGACACCGGATTCACCGAGTGCCCCGGCGACGTTCTCTACTCGCGCCTCGACGGCATCGCGGCAGATGCGGCGAAGCTCGGAGGGCCGAAGATCTTCGACCCCCGCGTCGAGGCCTCAGGCGAGGGGCCGGTGCGCTTTCGAGCCCGGCTATCCACGACGCTTCCGTGGACGGTCGTGGTCACGAATGCCGGAGTCGAGGTAGCACGCGGAACCGGCAGCGGCAGGCTCGTCGACTGGACGTGGGACGCGACCTCGCTTCCGGCGGCGTCGTACCGCTGGTCGTTAGCGGCTGGCTCGGCACGTCCGGCGACCGGAGCTGTTCGCGCGGGTGCGGTGACGGGAACGGCGCTTGCCGTCTCCGAGGTGATCGCGACGCCAGACGGGGTCACTCCGAACGGCGACGGACAAGGTGACGTCGCGGAGCTTGGCTTCTCCCTTTCGATCCCTGCGAACGTGACGGTCGAGATCGCCGACTCCGCGGGAACCGTCCTCGTCACACCGCTCGATCGGGTTTTCACAGGCGCGGGCAAGCACGCGCTGACACTGGACGCGGAGGGACTTCCCGACGGCAGCTATACCGCCGTCGTGCGGGCGAGAACGGCCACGAGCTCGGAGGTCGTCCAGACCGCTCCCTTCGTCGTCAGCCGTACGCTCGGACTCGTCTCAGTGAGTCCCACGGTGTTCTCGCCAAACGCAGACGGTCGCAACGACCTGCTGGAGATCGGCTTCGCATTGACGACCCTCGCCACCGTGGATGTCCGGATCGAGCGCGAGGGCCGTTGGGTCGCCAGCCCGGTGCTCGACGCGAGCTTCGGCGTGGGCGAGCACAGGATTTCCTGGGATGGCAAGCGTGGCGCCGGTCGCCTGCACGATGGTGCATACGAGGCGGTCGTCGAGGTGACGGACCTCGTGGGAACGGTGAGGTTCGGGGTCCCCTTTGTATCCGACACCACTGCGCCGCGCGTGCGGATCGTGCCTGGAGAGAAGCTGCGGTTGGTCGTGAGCGAGCCCGCAACGCTTGCAATCGCGATCGGAGAGCGACGCTTCAAGCGCGAAGTGAAGCGTCCGGGCGCCATTATCGTCGGGGTTCCGAGGCCCGGGGTGAAGGTGCGTGTCGTCGCAAGCGACAGCGCCGGCAACGTGAGTCAGCCGATCGTCTGGCGCCGGCCGGCGCGAAAGGGATAGCCGGACGAGCGAAGTACACTCGCGGCTGTGTACGAGCCGCCCGCTGCGCCGTTCGGCAAGGACGTTCTCGAGTCGATCCTCCCGCACCGCGCACCATTCCTCCTGCTCGACGAGGTCTTGGAGCTCGAGCCCGGCAAGCGCGTCGTCGCGCGCCGCGCGGTCTCGGAAGACGACTGGTGGTTCGCGGGCCACTTCCCCGGACGCCCGGTGATGCCGGGCGTTCTGATCGTGGAGGCGATGGCCCAGGCGGGCGCCGTTGCCGTGCTCATCGAGGAGGCGAACCGCGGCAAGATCGCGTTCTTCGCCGGTATCGATGACTGTCGCTTCAAGCGGGTTGTGGAGCCCGGCGAAGTGCTCACGCTCACGTGTGAGATCGACACGATCCGCGGCCCGATCGGGCGGGGAAAGGCGCAGGCCCATGTCGGCGACGCGCTGGCTGCACGTGGCACGCTCACCTTCGCGGTGGAGCAGTAGCGATGCTCGGCACGACATCCGGCCCTCGCATCGGCATCACGGGGCTCGGGACGCACGTGCCGGAGCGCGTGCTCACGAACGCCGAGCTCTCACAGATCGTCGATACCACCGACGAATGGATCGTCGAGCGAACGGGAATCCGTGAACGCCGGATCGCGGCTGACGACGAAGCGCTGACCGACATCGCTCGGCCTGCGGTCGAGCGGGCGCTCGCGGACGCGGGCGTGGCGGCCGCGGAGATCGATCTCCTCATCTGCGCGACCGTGACTCCGGACATGATGTTCCCGACGTCTTCGGCGCTGCTGGCCGACACCCTCGGAATGCCGAAGGCTGCGGCCTACGACCTGCTCGCGGGTTGCACGGGATTCGTGTACGCGATCGCGCAGGCGTACGGGATGCTCGCCTCCGGACTCTCGAAGTGCGCGCTCGTGGTCGGCGGAGACGTGCTCTCGAAGATCCTGGACTGGGACGACCGCTCGACGCTCGTGCTCTTCGGCGACGGCGCCGGGGCGGTCGTCATGAAGCGGGTGGAGCGCGGCGGTTTTCTCGGCTTCGAGCTGGGGGCGGACGGCGGCGGTGGCGAGAACCTGTGGCTGCCTGGATCGGGATCGCGCCGCTTCGAGAACCCCCAGGCCCATGTGAAGATGAACGGCCGCGAGGTCTTCAAGTTCGCCACGCGGATCATGGTCTACTCGGCCCAGCAGATCCTGTCAGAGTGCGGCAAGAAGGTGGACGACGTCGATGTCTACATCCCGCATCAGGCAAACAAGCGGATCATCGACTACGCGACCGCTAAGCTCGGCATCCCTCATGAGAAGACCGTCGTGAACGTCGATCGCTACGGAAACACCTCCTCGGGCTCGATTCCGCTCGCACTCGACGATGCGCGTGCCGAGAATCGTCTCCAGGACGGTTCGCTCGTCCTCATGACGGGTATGGGAGCCGGTCTGACGTGGGGGTCTGCGTTGCTGGAGTGGACAGGTGCTCTCGGTGGAACGACTAGGGCGGGTTGAGAGGAATGCCATGACCAAGGTCGCGTTTTGCTTCCCGGGGCAAGGTTCGCTCGAACGCGGGATGGGACGGGACTTCGCGGAGGCTTTTCCGGCTTCTCGCGAGGTCTATCGCCTGGGTTCGGAGGTAACCGGCCTCGACCTCGAGCAGATCTGCTTCGAGTCCCCCATCGAGGATCTCGTGGAGACCGAGGTCCAGCAGCCGGCGCTCGTTGCCACGAGCCTCGCGATTCTGGCCGCGCTCCGAGAGAGCGGCCTCGAGCCGGACGTCGTCGTCGGCCACTCGGTCGGCGAGTTCGCGGCCCTAGCCGCAGCCGGTGTCATCGGAACCGGCGAAGCGATCGGGCTCGTCCGCGAACGGGGTCTCGCCATGGCCGAAGCGGCGCGTCAGCGGCCTGGAACGATGGCGGCGATTCTCGGCCTCGAGGACGAGGAGGTCGAGAAACTCTGCCGGAAGATCGTCGGCGTGTGGCCCGCGAACTACAACTGCCCGGGGCAGATCGTCATCTCCGGCGAACGCGAGGCGGTCGAGGAGTTGTGCGCCGAGGCCGAGAGCCTCGG
>JACCVK010000259.1 GCA_013698195.1 Actinomycetota bacterium
GGTAGGGGGAGGGCAGCTGGTTGTCAACTACGGCGTGAATCGCGTGCGCTTTCCCGCCCCCGTTCCGGCGGGCGGCCGGGTCCGCGGACGGTTCCGGATCGCGTCCTTCGAGGAGTCGGAGGCGGGCGGACGCGCGACCGTTGCCGCGACCATCGAGTGCGACGGGGTTGAGAAACCGGTCTGCGTTGCGGAGCTCGTAATCCTCACATTGTCCTAACAGGTACTGCCCACTTCGCCCGATGTCTCTGCTAGTTTGGCTCGCCGGTGAGCCTGAAGCGTCTTCTTCTCACTGCGGTCGTCGCGCTCGCGGCAGCGGTTGTCTTCGTACCCGTTGCGAGCGCCGGTGACTTCGACCCGCCGCGCATGGGTTGTACTGGCGACGACCCGGCCACGTGCCCTGCGGGACAGGTGGGGAAGCCGTACTCGCTGTCGGTCCGCCTTGTCGGGGACCAGGACACAGGCTGTGCGGTCCTCTCGGTGGGCTCGGGGAGTCTGCCGCCCGGTCTCAGCATCACCCAGCAGTTCAACGAGACGAACGCGGCGATCATCAGCGGGACGCCGACGGCGGCGGGAACCTACTCGTTCTACCTCACCGTCGACTACAACGCGGCGCCGGGCTGCTTGAAGTCGTCCTCGGACAATCAGTTCATCATCCAGATCAACCCCGAGGTGCCGAGGCTCGTTCTTCAGCCCGAGCAGTCCGCAGTCCCGATCTCGACGATCGGAAGACCGTTCGCGCTACAGATGACCTCGAACTTGGCGGATCCGAAGACGTGGACGGTCGCCGCGGGCCAGCTTCCTCCGGGTCTCTCGCTCGGCGCCTCGGACGGGCTGATCTCCGGAACTCCCACGACGGCCGGAACGTACTCGTTCACGGTCAGCGCAGCGCTCTCTCCCGATCCACTCGCGAGTCCGCCGCGGTCGGACACGAAGGCGCTCCAGATCGTCGTGCGGCCTGCCGTCGTGATTTCGGCCAGCGAGCCGTTCGTTGTGGGTCGGGCGAAGTGGGAAGTGGGTGTCCCATTCGACGCCACGCTCGAGGCGACGGGTGGGAACGGGGTCTACACGTGGGCCCTGGCAACGGGATCGACGCTCCCGACGGGCCTAGCGCTCGGCACCGACGGAACGATCACCGGCAGGCCGCGTGCCGCCGGGATCACACGGTTTAGCGTGACCGCAACCGACGGCGAAGGCCGTGTCGCGACCTACCGCGGAACGCTGAACATCGCCGCCAAGCTGGCGATCGTCGTTCGGCCGCTCCCGGTCGGCAAGGTCGGAAAGCGGTATCAGGCAAGGCTGCGCACGACGGGCGGTGTTGCCCCGGTGGCCTGGAGGATCAAGACAGGTCCGCTTCCGCGCGGAGTCCGGTTCGATCGGATGCTCGGTGTGCTTGCCGGGACGCCGACGAGGGCCGGCCGGTACCGCATCACGGTCAAGGTGACGGACGAGCTCGGCGCCAAGTCGACGAAGTCGTTCACGATCGTGGTTCGCGCAGCACCCAAGCGCTAAGGCTTCCTCCGCTCTCTCGTCGGATCGGCGTTTGCCGATCGAATTCGGCGGCTATCAATGGGAGGCCAGCCACGAGAGGAGCGACCGTGTCGCAGACTGACGAGCAGCGCGAAGAGCAAGAGGGCGAGCACCCGGAGAAAGACCGGGCGTACGATCGCGACGAAGGCGGCCAGGTGCCGGACGAGCAGCCCTACGAGGGCCCCGATCCCACGCAGGACGAAGCCGGCGACGGGAACGACGAAGACCAGGGCGTGTAAGGCTCGAGTTCCGCAAGTGCGGCAACGAGACTAGGTCCAGTACCGAGCGCGACCTAGCCCCGCACTCCCAGCACCTCGCGACCGCCTCCGGGCAGTGTTGGGCGCGCGTCGCCGAGGCTATGGCTTCGCTACGTGGTGGAGCTCGTAGGAACCCTGGCGGCTTGGCGGGATCCCCATGTCTTCGCCCATGACCGCTCGCACGGTCGGCATCACCTTCTCGTCACGATACGTCTCGCCTTGCGCCTGTGTCTCCCAGATGGTCACGGCGCGGAAGACACCCGTCTCCTCGTCGAATCCGGCGTAGTGCAGGATGAGGCCCTCGGGTGCTTCCTCGCTTGTGAGCCGCTCGTTGATCGCGTCGTAGTTCGTCGTCGTGCGATCGTCGCCCTGGATCGGAAACTCGGTAACGAACGCGACAGCCATCTGGCCTCCTTCAATCGGGGGCTCGATCGTACTGCTTCGGGAGCCAGCCGAGTCAGCGATCTCGCCCTCGTTCGCAGGGGCGGCCGCGTGCCGGCCCGGCCCTGGCAAAGGC
>JACCVK010000283.1 GCA_013698195.1 Actinomycetota bacterium
GGTGACGACGATCCGGCGCCCAGCGAGCGGCCGCTCAGCCACGGACGTCGGCGAGAATGCGATCGGCACCGCCTGCCAGCGCCTCGTGCGCGAGCCGCGCTCCGACCTCTTCCGGCTCTCCCTCGCCCGTCACGCGCACCACCTCGCCCCCGTCCGGTCGAGCGACGAGGCCGCGCAGGCGAACGCTTGCCCCCCCTTGTGACGAACTGTTGCTTGCGTTGTCAGCGACGCCCCGGACAGTTTCAGCGTATGCGGCGACGGGAGCTGCGCAGCCGCCGCCGAGCTCCTGGAGAAAGGTGCGCTCGGCCGTCGTCGTCGCGCGAGCATCCGCGTCGTCGATCGCGTGCAGCAGCTCCAGGATCCGATCGTCGCCTTCGCGACACTGCACCGCGAGCGCGCCCTGGCCGGGTGCAGGGAGGAACGACTCGGGCGGAAGCCATTCCGCGACCTCCGTCTCGAGACCCAGGCGACGGACGCCGGCCGCGGCGAGCACTGTCGCGTCGTATCCGCCCGTACGCACCTTGCGGATTCGCGTGCCGACATTCCCGCGGATCGACTCCAGCGTGAACCCGGGTCGCAGCAGGTGAAGCTGCGCCGCTCGACGCAGGCTGCTCGTTCCAAGCACCGCGCCGTCCGGGAGCTCGGCGACGCGGAGCCCTTCGCGCGAGACGAGACAGTCTCGCGCGTCCTCGCGCAGGCAGACAGCCCCAATGGCGACGCCGGTGGCGTCCTCGGTCGGCAGGTCCTTGAGCGAGTGCACGGCGAGGTCGAGCTCACCGCTTCGCAACCCGTCCTCGAGCTCCAAGGTGAAGAGCCCCTTCCCGCCGATCTCCGGCAGCGGCTCCCCGGTCTCCTGAGTGCGATCGCCGGTCGTGACGACGACTCGCTCCTCGCACCCGAGGCCGGGCCAGGCCGCCTGGAGCTGCTCGATCACGAGCATCGTCTGCCGACGAGCGAGCGGTGACCCACGGGTTCCGAGGACGACCGCCCCTACCGACGGCGTCCGGCTCACCGGCGCCAGCTCAACGGTCTTGGCGGGCTGCGAGCCCGAAGAGCTCGCGCACAGCGGCGGCGACATCGTCGGCGTCGCCGTCTCCCGCCCGCTCGCGCAGGCGCACCGTGGGCTCGTGCAGGAGTTTCTTCACAAGCGCACGGGACAGATGCTCCAGTTGGGCTGCCGTCTTGGGATCGGCCTCTCCCAACCGGCGGAGCGCCCTCTCGACCTCCTGCTCGCGAATCTCCTCCGCCTGAACCCGCAGAGCTGTCAGCAGCGGCTCGACCTCGAGCTCCCGGTATCGGCGCGCGAAGCCTGCAACCTCCTCCTCCACGATCGCCTCGACGTTGGGAACCTCTGCCAGCCGCGAAGCCAGTGCGCCGTCGAGCCCAGCGCGGAGATCGTCGACATCGAAGAGCCTCACGCCTTCGATGTCTGCGACGGTGCGCTCCACATCCGCAGGTACGGCGAGATCGACGAGCACGAGCGGCCGTTCGGGACGGTGCTCGATCGCGCGGCGAACGAGGTCGGCGCCGAGCACCGGATCCTCGGAGCCGGTCGCGGTGACGGCGAAGTCCGCCCACGCGAGCGCTTCCTCGAGCTCGTCGAGCCCGTAGGCCGAGCCGCCGAACCGCGAAGCAGCCTCGACCGCGTGCTCGCGCGTCCTGTTCGCAACGGCGATGTCCTGCACGCCGCGGCCGGTGGCGGCCTTGAGTGTCTGGAGCCCGATGCGTCCGGCTCCGACGACGAGTGCGCGGCGTGCGCGAAGGTCGCCGAGCACGCCGTCGGCAAGCGCTAGCGCCATAGAGCTCGCTGTAGCCGGGTTCGCCCCGATAGCGGTCTCCGAGCGTGCGCGCCGACCTGCCGAGATCGCGGTGCGGAAGAGCAGCGTGAGCGCGGATCCAGCCCGATCCGCGTCCGCGTGAGCGTCGCGGACTTGTCCGAGGATCTCGGCCTCGCCGAGAACGAGCGAGTCGAGCCCGGCTGCGACCCGTGAGAGATGCCGCGCGACGTCCTCGCCCGTGTGGACGTAGAGGTGGTCGACGAGGTCGGCGCGCGAGACCTCGTGCGCATCGGCAAGGGCATCGATCAGCGACTCGCGCGCATCGTCCACGCCGTCGACGAGGAAGGCGTACAGCTCGACCCGGTAGCAGGTCGAGAGCACCGCATGCTCGAGCACCTCGGGACAGCGCTCGGCACCGAGTCCCAACGTGCCGAAGCGCTCACGCAGCTCTACCGGAGCCGTGCGGTGGCTGAGCCCGAGGCAAACGAGGCGCTCCACGAGGACCGCCAACTCTACTCGTGCGCCGGCGGAGGCACGAGAGAAGGGCTCAGAGCCATGCACCCTGCCTGCGCCGGCTCCGGTCGACCGCGCGAGAATCCCCCCGTGCGAGTCTTGGGCATCGACGTGGGCGGGACGTTCACGGATGCGGTGCTCGTCGAGGACGGGCAGGTGCTGACCGCGAAGGTTCCGACGGCACGGAACCAGGAGTCGTCGGTGCTCGCGGCGGCCGAGGCGGTCGGGCTCGAAGGGGTCGAACGCTTCACGCACGGGACGACGATCGCGACGAATGCGCTGCTCGAGCGACGTGGCGTCCGTACGGCGTTCGTGACCAGCGCGGGCTTCGAGCATCTGCTCCATCTTCGGCGCCAGACGCGTGCCCACCTGTACCGGCCTTGCGCCGAGCACCCCCCGCCGCTCGTGCCACTGGAGCGCTGCGTGGGCGCGGTCGGCCGGATGGGCCCGGAAGGGGAGCTCGTGCCGCTCGAGCTCGACTCGCTGGGCGAGCTGGACGCGGAGGCGATTGCGGTCTGCCTCCTGTTCTCGTTCCGCTATCCCGAGCACGAGAGTGCGCTCACAGCGGAGCTGCGGCGCAGATATCCCGCAGCTCGTGTCGTGGCCTCGCACGAGGTCGCGCCTGAGTTTCGCGAGTACGAGCGCGCGTCGACGACAGTCATCGACGCGTATCTCGGCCCCGTGCTCGGCGGCTACCTGCGAGCGCTGTCGAACGCGTGCCGTGACGCAGAGCTCGTCGAGCCGCTCGTCATGCGTTCCTCGGGAGGCGTCGCAACGCTCGAGGAAGCGGCGCGACACGCGGCGCTTGCACTGCTCTCGGGACCGGCCGCGGGCGTCGTCGGCGCGGCACAGATTGCGAAGCTCTCCGGCTTCGGGAACGCGCTGGCGTTCGACATGGGTGGGACGTCCACCGACGTGTGCGCGATCGTGGATGGCGAGGCCAGGCGCGAGCACCAGCGAGAGGTCGGGGGCTTTCCGGTTCGGCTGCCCACGGTCGCCGTGCACACCGTCGGTGCGGGCGGCGGCTCGATTGTCTGGAGGGACGTAGGCGGTGCGCTGCGCGTCGGCCCGGAGAGCGCCGGCGCCGACCCGGGCCCCGCTTGCTACGGGAAGGGCGGCGACCGGGCAACGGTCACCGACGCCAACCTCGTCCTGGAACGGCTACCACGCCGGCTGGCGGGCGGAATCGAGCTTGACGCCGGCGCTGCGGTGCGCGCACTCGCCGAGCTCGACCCAGCCGCGGTGATCGACGTCGTGAACGCCGAGATGGTGCGGGCGCTGCGGGTCGTCTCGGTTGAGCAGGGTCTTGATCCGCGGGATTTCGCGCTCGTGGCCTTCGGCGGCGCAGGGCCTTTGCATGCATGCGCGCTCGCAGAGGAACTCGGGATGACGACCGTGCTCGTTCCCGCGGCGGCCGGCGTGCTCTCCGCCCTCGGCCTCGTCGCGGCTGACGAGCGCCGCGACTCGGTGCGCTCGTACGTCGTTCGGCTCGACGACGCCGGTGAGCTACCGGCGGAAGGCGAGGCCGACCTGCGCTACGCGGGTCAGTCGTTCGAGCTCACCGTCGCGCTTGGCCCGGACCTCGCCGAGCGCTTTCATGGCGCGCACGCCGAGCGGTACGGGTACGCGGATCACGACCGCCCGATCGAGCTCGTCGCGGTGCGAACAGTCGAGGTGCGGCTTGCGCCCAAGATCTCGATCGCCGGCCCTCGCTTCACTGCAAGCGGCCCTGAGATGCTCGAGCTCGAAGGTGCGACCGCGTGGGTGCCCGAGGCTTGGGCCGGGGAGACCGACGTACACGGAACGCTCGTCCTCCGGAGAGACGCGTGATCCCCGTCGAGCTCCAAGTCATCGGAAGCGCGCTGCGGGCGATCGCAGAGGAGATGGGCGCAGTTCTCGTTCGCTCCGCGTTCTCGGCGAACATCAAGGAACGCCGCGATTGCTCTACCGCGCTCTTCGACAAACAGGGCCGCATGGTCACGCAGGCAGAGCACATCCCTGTGCATCTCGGTGCGATGCCCGAGGCGGTCGCCGCCGTTCGCGCGCACGATCCGGCACCCGGCGAGCCCTGGATCCTCAACGATCCGTACGCAGGCGGCACCCACCTTCCCGATCTCACCATCGTGACGAGGACCGAGCTCGGATTCGCGGTCTCGCGCGCGCATCACGCCGACGTCGGCGGATCTGAGCCAGGGAGCCTGCCCGCGGGCTCGCGGACCCTCGCGGACGAAGGAGTGGTCATCCCACCGACACGTCTCGACACGTCCACGCTCGAGGGCCTCGTTTCGCAGATGCGGAATCCGGACGAGCGACGTGGAGATCTGCGCGCGCAGCTGGCTGCCCACCATCTCGCGGACGAGCGCCTTCGAGATCTTGCCGTGCGCCGCGGGCGCGACCGCGTGGAAGCGGCGATGGACGAGCTGCTCGCCTACTCCGAGCGGGTCGTCCGCGCCGCGCTCCGCGCGCTGCCTGACGTCCGGGTCGAGGCCTCGGACTTTCTCGAGACCCCATCGGGTCCCGTCGAGCTCCGCGCCACGGTCACGATCGCGGGCGACACGATCGAGATCGACTTCGCGGGCACGGCGCGCCAGATCGACGGCAACCTCAACTGCCCGCTGTCGGTCACTCGCTCCGCGTGCTTCTACGTCGTGCGCTGCCTCACGGCGCCTGACTTGCCCGCCTCGGGAGGTGCGTTCGCGCCCGTGACGGTGCGTGCCCCGGAAGGCTGTCTCGTCAATGCCAGCCCGCCCGCCGCAGTCGTAGCCGGCAATACCGAGACGTCGAGCCGCATCGTCGACGTCGTGTTCGCCGCGCTCGGCGAGGCGATCCCCGTTGCGGCTCAGGGACAGGGAACGATGAACAACCTCGTCCTGGGCAACGATCGCTTCACGTACTACGAGACCACGGGAGGTGGGCAGGGCGCCTGCCCGGACGCGGACGGGCCCTCGGCGGTGCACGTGGCCATGTCGAACACCCTGAACACGCCGATCGAAGCGCTCGAGCTCTCGTACCCCCTGCGTGTGGAGCGCTATTCGCTCCGGTCGGGCTCCGGCGGCGACGGGCGCTTACGGGGCGGCGACGGCGTCGTACGCGAGCTGCGCGCGCTCGAGCGGTGCCGCCTCTCGCTTCTCACCCAACGACGACAGCTCGCGCCCAAAGGAGCGCGCGGCGGAGACGACGGCCTCCCGGGTCGAAACACCCTGAACGGCGACGAGCTGCCCGCGTTCGTGACGCGGGATCTCGAGCCGGGCGACGTCGTGCGCGTGGAGACGCCCGGGGGCGGAGGCTGGGGAACGCCGGATCCTTAGAACTCGAATCACAATGAAGCCAGGTGTCGCCGGAACACGCTGCGCGGCACGCTGCGCGCCCCGGCCGACGAGCGTCATTGTGATTCGAGTTCTTAGTCGCCCGGCATACGAAAGAGCGTGAAGCGCACGTCGCCGTAGAGCCTCGGTAAGTCCACCGGCCGGCGCTGGCGCTCCCGGTCGACCACGACGTAGTCCGCGCCGTACGACTCCGGAATCGCGAGATCTGCAGTCGCAAGAAATCGACGCGCGTCCCGGGCGCGCTCGTACGGACGATTGTCCCTTGTATCGGCGACGTTGCCGGGCGGCGCGACCGCGATGTACACGGGTGCGAAGGCCGCGATGCGGAAGCTCGTCTCCGGATCCGAGTACACGACTGTGCCCGTCGGTACCCGGGTTCGCAGTGCTTCCACGAGTCCCGGTGAGAGGTGCGTTTCGGCCGCCCGCGTCTCGACAGGAGTCCAGCGCGCAAGTCCGACGACGACGATCGGGAGCAGGAACAGGGAAGCCGCGATCGCCGCGTTCGCCTCGAGCGGCGGGCCGCGGCGGAGGACTCCGACGGCGAGGCCCGCCGCACCGGCTACCACCGCGATCCAGACGAGCCACGACGGAGCTCCCTCGTTCAGCGCATAGTCGAAATCGCCCGGAAACGCCGCCTGGAAGCCGACGCCCGCGACGAGTGCGAGCGGTGGGAGAAACGGACCGAGCAGTCGCGAGAGCACC
Source organism: Actinomycetota bacterium (assembly GCA_013698195.1). Lineage (GTDB taxonomy): Bacteria > Actinomycetota > Thermoleophilia > Gaiellales > Gaiellaceae > GMQP-bins7. Next base: position 6,320 of record JACCVK010000283.1, read on the forward strand.
CCGAGGCCACCCGCAAACGCGAATGCGAAGGGTAAGAAGCCCGCGGCTCTTCGCGCCTGCGAGATCGAGACGAGGTCGGAGAGCGAGGTGAAGAGCAAGGGCACGAGCATCACCGCCAGCACGGCGAGCGAGCCACCGGCGACATATGCGGCCCATCTCCTCCGCGCGGCAAAGGCGGCAAGCGGGAAGAGAAGGACCGCCGCGACCGCCACGGCCCCGCTTCGGGTGAACACCTCCGCCCGCAGGCTGTAGCTCGTCTCCGAACGAACGTCCAGCTGGCCGACGTAGTGGTCGAGCGCGCGGCGCACTTCTGCTGCATCGGGGGAAACCGAGGCGGTGTCGCCGATGACGGGAATCAGCCACACCATGAAGAGCGCGGCCGGCACCGCGAGGGCCGCGAGCGCTGCACCGCCCGCGCGCAGATCGCTCCGTGCCCAGAGCGCGCGCACGAGGAGGAAACCGGAAAACGGCAGCCAGAGGAAGATCGCGTAGGTCGGGTGGACAACCGCGAGCACAAAGCCGGCGGCGGCGGTAGAGGCCAGGAGCGGAACCGAAGGCCGGCGAATCGACTCGAAGGCGAGCGCGACCGCGGCCGGCACGAGCAGCTGCCGAGAAGACGTCGCCGGAAGCGAAAGCAGCGTGTAGGTGCCGCCGTGACCGGGCGCGAAGCAGATGAGCGCCGCCTGCGCAGCCGCGACGGCGCCGGCCGCCCAGCGTCTTCGGAAAACGGCCCACCCGGCCTCGTAGGCGACGACGAGTGCGAGCACAGCGAGGATCGAGGGCACGTGGACGACGACCTCTTCCGGGTCGGTGCCCGAGACCTTCGCGACGAGCGCGAGGAACCCGTGCCAGAGTGGGAACGCATAGCCGGGATGGAGGCTCCCGTCCGCGAACTCGGAGACGCGATCGAGCGTGAGCTCGTCGAGCTCGAGCACCTTGCGCGCGCGGGCGAGATGGAACAGGCCGTCTCCCTCGACATCCCGCGCGACACGCCAGAGCAGGATCCCGAGGACGAGGCCAGTGCCGTAGACCCAGGCAACACCCGGAACTCGAGGTGGTGCCGTCGTCTTGCGCACGAGGCCGAGCACGACCGCTGCGCCTGCGGCCACGACGAGCAGGACCATCGTCGTGGTCAGCGTGGCGCTGAGCAGAAACGTCAGCGTGAGCGCGCCGAAGGCGAGAGTCAGCGACCACGCAAGCGTCGCTGCAACACCGCGGACTCCGAGCGATCTCGCGAGCAGCCAGCCGGGCGCCAGCACGACGGCGGTTGCCCCGGCGAGGCGCAGGTACAGCGTGATCGCGCTCATCGTCGCAGGAGCTCGGCGACGTCACCCGAGGCCAGCCAATCGGCCGCCTCGCGATACGTGCGACCGCGCTCGCCGCGGAAGAGTCGCGCGCGCAGTCGCAGCGCTGTCAGCAGCAGCTTGCGCCCGCGCTCCGCCACTCTCGGGCCGCGATGCTTCCAGAGGAAACGCAGGTGACCGCGCAGGTTCTCGCGGTATAAGCGGCCGCCGTGCGAGGCGCCCCCGACGTGCACGCACTCGGCCCCTGGAAAGAAGAGCACCTGCCAGCCTGCCTTCCGGAAGCGGTAGCACCAGTCCGTTTCCTCGCTGAAGAGGAAGTAGTCCTCGTCAAGAAGGCCGACCTGGTCGATCGCGCTGCGGCGGACGAGCATGCACGCCCCCATGACGAACTCAGCCTCGCGCACTTCGTCGTGGTCGAAGCCACCCGCGTAGAAGCCGTTCAGCGCCGCGGATCGCGGGGCGAGCTTACGGAGGAAGAAGTACTCGGTGGCGAGTCGCCACAGGGTAGGGAAGCCTCGGACCGAGCGCTGCAGGCTGCCGTCCTGGTTCAGCAGGCGCGGGCCGACTACCGCCGCTTCCGGCCTCCGGTCGGCAAACGTCACGAGCCGCCCGAGCGCGTCGCCGACGAGCCAGGCGTCCGAGTTCAAGAGCAACACATAGCGGCCCGCCGTTCGCCGGATTCCCTCGTTCCAGCCCGCAGCGAGCCCGCGATTCTTCGACTCGACGAGCTCGACCTCGGGAAAGCGCTCTCGGATGAGCGCCACCGTGCCGTCGCTCGAGCCGTTGTCCACGACCACGACGCGCGCGCCGCCAAGGCTCTCGAGGCAAGCCTCGATCCACGGCAGCGCGTCGTAGGTCACGACGACCGCCGCGACGTCGCGGGCCCTGGCGCCGTTAGCCATGCTCCGCTTGCGGGCTCGATCCGCCGCGCAGTCCCTCACGCACGAGCATGACGGCGCCGGGGAGCGCGAGGAAGAGCGTGACGAGGAAGAAGAGGAAGCCCGCCGCGAACGCCTGCTCCGCGGGTACGTCGAGGCTTCCGAGGAAGCTGACGAAGAACGCCTCCCTGACGGCGAGCCCGTTCAGCGTGAATGGCACGAGCATGACGAGGAAGAGCAGCGGACCCATCACGTAGTAGACCCAGACCTCGAGGTCGATCCCGACCGCGCGGGCCGCGGCCCAGATTGCGAGGATCCGTATCGTCTGCACCGCCAGGGTCACGCCGAAGACGGACGCCAACACACGTGGGCGGCCCCGGAAGTGGTGCACGCCCGCGTAGAACGCTTGCAGCAGCCGGGCGAGCCGCAGTCGCTCGAGCAGAGGGAGCAAACGGCGTAGCAGCGGCCGGGCGGAACGGGCGAAGAAGACGAAGCCCGCCACGATCGTCCCGAACACGAAGACACCCTCCAGCCAGAGGTAGGCGCTCACGTCGTAGCGGCCGAGCGAGACGAGGAAGCCGACCGCGCCAAGGAGCACCGTCGCCGCACCGCCGAGCCCACGCTCGAGGACGACGGTCCCAGTCACGTCCGCGGTCCGTCCCGGATGCCTGCGCACCGTCTCTACGACACGAACCGCGTCTCCGCCGAGCGACGTGGGAAGTACCTGACCGGCCGTGTAGGCGACGAAGTAAGCCCTGGTCAGCCAGGGAACACCCTCGGCGATCCCATGCGCGCGCAGCAGCCAGCCCCAGCGAAGCGCAAGGACGGGAACGGTCACGACCATGATCAGCACCGCGAGCGCAAACCAGCCGAGGCGCGTGTCCTCGAGGACGTCGATCGTCGTGGCAAAGTCGATCTTCCACACGAGGTATGCGACGGCCGCCGCCGTGAGGAGCAGCGTCCCGACGACCCGTACGCGGCGACTCACGGCCGTTCCGCGAGAACGTCGAGCGTCAGCAGCTCATACGCGACGTTCGCCGCGGCGACCGCAGTCTGCTTCCCGGCCCCGTCGTAGGGCGGGCTGACTTCGACGACGTCGTAGCCGCCGAACCGCAGCCCACGAAGCGCTCGCACGTAACCGAGTGCTTCACGGGTCGAGAGCCCACCTGCCTCCGGCGTGCCGGTCCCCGGTGCGAACGCCGGGTCGAGCACATCGATGTCGAACGACAGGAAGAGCGGCCCGTCGCCGACACGTGCCCGCACGCGCTCCGCGTACTCCTTGTAACTGATCGTTACAAGGTCTTCGGTGGAGATCGCCTCGAAGCCGAGCTCGCCCGGCATCGCCTCGTCGTCCGGGCCGTACAACGGCCCTCGCATCCCGGCGAGGAAGGAACGAGCGGGGTCGATGATGCCCTCCTCGAGTGCCCGGCGGAACGGCGATCCGTGGTAGTAGCGCTCGCCGCAGTACTCGTCCCAGACGTCCGCGTGCGCGTCGAGGAGCACGACGCCGACCGGTCCGTGCACCGCGGCTTGCGCGCGAAGCTCCCCGAGCACGACTAGATGGTCGCCACCGAGGCAGAGCGGCCGGGCGCCGGAGCGCACGATCGGCTCGAGCCGATCCGCGATCTGAGCGACGGTGCGCTCGGCATTCCCGGGCGTGACCTCGACGTCGCCGAGGTCCGCGACCGAGAGCCGGCCGAAGACCTGCGCACGCTGAGCGGCGTTGTACGGCCGCAGGGCTATCGACGCGGAGCGAATCGCCTCCGGGCCGAAGCGGGCGCCGGGACGGTTCGTCGTCGCGGTGTCGAACGGGATCCCGAGGACTGCGACGTCGACGTCTTCGGGCTCCTCGACGAGCGGGCAGCGCGCGAAGGTCTTGACGCCCGCGTACCGCGGAGAGCGAAGCGCGTCGGGAGGCGCGTAGCGGGGAGCGTCCTCTCTCGCCACCGGGCGACCGTACCAGCGGCTCTCGGCCCGCGGTGTCACGTGTGGCG
>JACCVK010000285.1 GCA_013698195.1 Actinomycetota bacterium
GTACGCAAACGCGGGGACGATCTGCATCGCGTCGAGAACCGGCGTGATCGCGCGATTGAAGCGGTTCGAGCGCCCGGCGAGGACTCCGAGCGGGATCCCGACGATGAGCGACAGCGCGACGGCGACCAGCATCAGCGCGAGGGTCTGCATGCTCTCCTCCCAGAGCCCCGTGAGCGCGAACGTCGCGAACGCAAACAAGGTGAGGAGCGCCGCCCGCACGCCGCCGAAGCGGAGCACGAGCGCCACGCCGGCGATCGTCGTCCCGAGCCAGGTCATCCAGAGCAGGAAGCGCGTGAACCACTCGACGAAGCGGTCGATCGAGTTCGAGAACGCCTCGAACACCGTGAAGACGATCCCCTGGTCGGTCTTACCGCGCTCGTCCAGCAGCCAGATCTGGAAGTCGTCCAGGTGGAACGGGAGTTCGGTCCACACGAGCGAGCTCGGCCACGGGTACTCGAGCGCCCACATGCGGGAGGCGACGTACATGAGAGCGACGATGCCCGCGACCTGAACGAGCTTGCCGCGCCACCAGGGCCGGTGGACGACCACCGGCGTCGCGGTGAGAACGGGCTCGGCTATCGACGCCATACGTTCCTACTCCCCGGCGATGGCCGTAAGGACGGCGTTCCTGTCGACGATGCCGACGACGCTTCCGTTCTCGACCGCGCAGACCGGCTTCTCGCTCGCCGCGATGACCTGCACGGCCTTCCGCACGGTCGTCCCGACGTCGAGCTTCGGGCCGTCCGTGTCGTCAGTCGAGGTTGGCTCGCGCATGATCCAGCGCAGGGTCAGCACGTGGCTCCGTGGGATGTCCCGGGTGAAGTTCTCGACGTACTCGTCCGCCGGAGAGCCCACGAGCTCCTCCGGCGTCCCCAGCTGGACGATCGCTCCGTCGCGCATGATCGCGATCCGGTCGCCGAGTCGCAGCGCCTCCGGGAGGTCGTGCGTGATGAAGATCATCGTCTTGCCCGTCTCCGCCTGGAGCCGCGCGATCTCGTCCTGCATGTCGCGGCGGATGAGCGGGTCGAGCGCACTGAACGGCTCGTCGTAGAGCATGACGTCCGGGTTGACGGCAAACGCTCGGGCGACGCCGACGCGCTGCTGCATCCCGCCCGAGAGCTGGTCGGGAAACTGGTCGGCGGCGTCCTCGAGCCCGACCAGCGCCAGTACCTCGCGCGCCCGTTCCTGGCGTTCGGCCTTGCTCGCTCCGCGAATCTCGAGACCGAAGGCGACGTTGTCCAGCACGCGCCTGTGTGCGAGGAGGCCAAAATGCTGAAAGACCATCGAGACCGAGTTACGGCGCAGCTCCCGGAGCTCCGCCCGGCTCGCCTTCATCACGTCGCGGCCGGCGATTTCGATCTCGCCCGCCGTCGGCTCGATGAGCCGAATGAGCGTGCGCACGAGTGTCGACTTGCCGGACCCGGACAGTCCCATAACCACGAATATCTCGCCGGGCCACACCTCGATCGAGACGTCGCGGACAGCCGCGACGCAGTCGGTTTTCTCGAGTAGCTCGCGACGCGAGAGCTCGGCGTCCGGCGTGCCGATTATCCGATCGGCGCGCGGGCCGAAGATCTTCCAGACGTTGCGCGCACGTATGAGCGGATCGCCGTCGGCTCGCAACTCGGGCCGTACGCTCGATACGCCGGCCACGTTGCTCAGAAAGAACTCCAGGCCACTGGTATACGGTGAATATACTTCGGCCGCGCCGGAGTCAAGCGGCGCGGAGACTCACGGTGCCTCGTGGAAGACTCCGGGCTGATGCGCCGCACCGTCTTTCCGATCTACGCGCTGATGCTGCTCGAGACGATCGTCTGGATCGCGATCGTCCCGCTCGCCCCGACGTTCGCGGACGAGCTCGGGCTGAACGGCGTCGAGACGGGAATGATCCTGGCCGCTGCGAGCCTCGCGGCACTCGTCGTTGCCCTGCCGCTCGGGATGCTGGCGGACCGGCTCGGCGCGCGCCGAGTGACGATCGCGTCCGCAGCGCTCTTCGCGCTCGCGACGGCCGGCCAAGGGCTGGCCGACGAGTTCTGGTCGCTGTTGCTCGCCCGAGCGGCATTCGGCGTGGCCTTCGGCGCTCTCTGGGGAGCCGGGACCTCGTGGCTCTCCGACTCCCTGAGCGACGTGCGCCGCTCGGGAGCGCTTGGAGCGGTGGCGACGGTCTCGGGTGTCGGGTTTACGATCGGCCCGGTTCTGGCGGGGGTCCTGGCCGACCGCTACGACACCGGAACGCCGTTTCTCGTTCTTGCCGTGGGCGGGGCAGCGGTCACTGCGGCGCTCGTCGTCGGCGCGCCCTCGGTGACCTCGCGGCCGCCGCAGCACCGCCTTCGGGAACTCCTCGAGGTCGCAAGACACGACGAGCTCGTGCTCGCGGGAATCGCCATCATCGTGCTGATCGGTCTCGTGGGCGGTGGAGTGAACCTGCTGGTTCCGCTCCAGTTGCGCGAGAACGGCGTCTCGGCAGGAGAGATCGGTCTGCTCTTCTCAGCCGCGGCGGTCGTGTACACGGTCGTGAGCGCCGCCGTCGCTCGCCTGGGCGACCGCGCGGCGACCCTTCGCGTCGGAGGGATTGCTGCGTTGCTGACCGGGCTCTCCATCGTGCTCGTGCTCCTGAGCGGCTCGACGCTCGTGGCCGTCGCATTCGTCCTGCTTCGCGCC
>JACCVK010000292.1 GCA_013698195.1 Actinomycetota bacterium
GGCGCGAACGGCGTCACGCTCGAGTACCCGGTCATCCGGCACGTGAACAACCTCGAATCGGTGCTGACGTACGAGGGCACGCACGAGGTGCACACGCTCGTCGTCGGCGAAGCGCTCACCGGCCAGAACGCGTTCCGCTAAGCGAGGAAGAGCCCGGGAGACAGGCGAAAACCCGCCTCCCGGGCTGCACCGCTTACGGGCAGCTGACGTTGGGATTGAAGTCGGCGAACATCCCAGCCGGGTTGGGCTTCCAAACCCAGGCGTGCAGGAGGTAGAACGCCGGCCCGGGAGGCGGGACAAGGATGTGCATCTCCATCCCGAGCACGGTGGGGATCGGTGGTACAGCTGGGCCGGGAGGGTTGGAGTTTGGGCCTCGGACGACCCATTCCACGGCGACGAGCTTGCGCTTTCCATTCGGCCCCGACTCGTAGACGAGGACCTCCGGCTCCAAAGCGTCGACGGCGTTGTCGTCCATGAGCTCCGCGTTGAAGTAGTGGTAGCCCATCGCCCCGGCCGTGGGGTGCGCGACACAGCCGGTGATGATCCTGATCCCGGCGCCGTTCACCCACCCGAGCTCGTACCCGGCTTCGAGCGCCGCGTCGAGGTCGTGGAACCGGGCAGTGACCCGCCGTACTTGCGCCAGCTCGGGCTGTAGTCCAGCCCCGTGGGCGGCCATGTCGTGTCCGGCCGGAGCAGGTGCGGCCGCGTCGTCTCCGGCGAACGCCACGGTGGGAATCACGACCACAGCCGCCACCAGCACCGCCAGGCCAAAGCCAAGCGGGAGCTTCCAGTTGGTTCTGTTCCCGTGCATTGAGCTCCAACTCCTTCTGCGCTCGCGAGAGCGCCTCATGGTTTGTTGTTGCCTCCGCGGTCTGGTCGCAGGGCCAACACAAGGCCGAGCGCGAGCAGCGTCGTGGCGAGCGTTGCGGCTGCTCCCACACCGGCGTCGACCCAATGGAAGCCGCGATCGGGCACGCTGACCACGACCGTGGTCGGTCGACCGCTGCTCGAGTCGGGACGAGGGTTCGCCCCGTGACTCGCCGTCGCGACCGACAGCAGCAGCCCGAGTACCACGAAACATCGAAGCCCTCTGGTACCTCTCATTCGCGCCTCCCCTGCCAGACCACCGAGCCAGAATGCGCCGGTGCGCTTGAGCAAGGGTTGAATTCCGCTTGCGCGGCACTTGAGAGCGGTAGATAGTGAGGCGGGGTGGCCGTTCGTGAGGATACGCTCGAGTTCCGCATCCTCGGCCCGTTCGAGGCATTCATGCGCGGAGAGCGGCTCGAGGTCGGCGCTGGCAAACAGCGGGCGCTGCTGGCGGTCCTTCTCCTGCGCCCGGGTGAGGTCGTCTCCTCGGACCGCCTGATCGACGCGCTCTGGGAGGAGCACGCACCCGCGAGCGCCCTCAACAGTGTTCACATCTACGTGTCACAGCTCCGCAAGGCACTCGGTAACGGGCACCTCGAGACGCGTGGGCGTGGGTACCTGCTCGCACTCGAACCCCATCAGCTCGACCTCGGTCGTTTCGAGCGCTTGCTCGGCGAGGGTCGAGAGCTCCTAGCCGCAGGCGAGGCCGGGCGGGCGGCGGAGACCCTGCGGGCCGCACTCGCACTCTGGCGCGGATCGCCGCTCTCCGACTTCGCGTCCGAGCCCTTCGCACACGGCGAGATCGCTCGGCTCGGGGAGTTGCGCCTCGCGGCCCTGGAGGAGAGGGTCGAGGCGGACCTCGCCCTCGGTCGCCACGCCGAGCTCGTCCCAGAGCTCGAGGCGCTCATCCGTGAACACCCGCTTCGAGAGCGTCTGCGCGCGCAGCTCATGCTCGCCCTCTACCGGTCGGGCCGCCAGGCGGAGGCGCTCGCTGCGTATCAGCAGGGGCGCAGGATGCTCGCAGAGGAGCTCGGCCTCGAGCCGGGGCGGAGGCTGCGGGAGCTCGAAGCCGCGATCCTGAGACAGGACGCGCAGCTCGATACGCCGAGCCGACCTACCGACCCGCTCCGCCGAGTTCGCCGCAGAAGCGGCATCCTCATCGCAATCGGTGCGGTCCTCCTCTTGACCGCGGCGACCGCCGTGGCCGGCATCGAGCTCGCCGGTGGGGACGACCCAGGGCTCAGCTCTGTTTCGGCAAACTCGGTTGCGGCCATCGACGCAGGCTCGAACCGGCTCGTGGCCGACGTTCCGGTCGGCAACGGCCCGACCAGCGTCGCGGTCGGCGAAGGATCGGTCTGGGTGACCAATGCGCTGGACCGCTCCGTCTCGCGCATCGATCCGCGGGCCAGTGGCGTCGTCCAGCGCATCGACGTCGGGGGCGACCCGAGCGGGATCGCCGTCGGCGCGGGCGGGGTCTGGGTCGCCAACTCGCTGGACAACACCGTATTGCGGATCGACCCGCAAACGAACCGCGAGGTCCAGCCGATTCCGGTCCGTGTTTCACCGACCGCGCTCGCCGTCGACGGCAGGACGGTCTGGGTGACGAGCGCGGAGGAGCGGAGCGTCACGAGGATCGACGCAGTGACCGGCCGGGTAGTCGACACCATCCCGACCGGTTCGCTCGGTCGCGGCATCGCGGTCGGCGCCGGGAGTGTCTGGATAACGGACGGCTCGAGCAGGAGGGTCGTACGCATCGACTCTCGGCGAGGGACCGTCGTGGAAACAGTAGGCGTGGGCAACGGGCCGACTGGCATCGCGTTCGGGGGCGGCTCGGTGTGGGTCGCGAACTCGCTCGACGGCACCGTCTCGCGCATCGACCCAGGCACAAATCACGTCACGGCCCTGATCCCTGTTGGCGAGGGCCCTAACGGCATCGCGGTCGAAGCGGGAGCGGTCTGGGTGAGCAGTGAGTTCTCGGAGGCGATCGCGCGCATCGACCCCGCGGAGAACCAGGTCGTCGAGCAGATCACGATCGCGAACCGTCCGAAGGGGCTAGCTCTCTACGAGAACCAGGTCTGGCTCGCGGTTCAGGCCTCGGGTGCCGGCCATCGCGGGGGGCGCCTGATCGTCGCAGCCAACGGGTGGATCCAGGGATCGATCGACCCGACCTACATGAGTTGGGGCGGGACTGTGGCCTCGCTCAGCACCGTCTACGACGGGCTCATCGGCCCAGCGCGGCGCGGTGGAAGCGAAGGCATGCAGATCGTGCCGAATCTGGCTGAGTCGCTCCCGCTGCCCGCGGCTGGCGCAACAAGGTGGGCCTTCCGGCTCCGTCACGGCATCCGCTATTCGGACGGGACACTCGTCAAGGCGAGCGACTTCCGCCGCGCGTTCGAGCGAGCGCTTCGTGCGAACCTGCCGTGGGAATGGTACGGAGC
>JACCVK010000294.1 GCA_013698195.1 Actinomycetota bacterium
CTCTCCACCTACGGGGCCCTGCCGATCAAGGTGGTCTCGATCTGGACGATCCGCGGGGACACGGCCGGTGCGGTGACCGTCGACTCGGGCTGCACCGGCTCGCCGGGAACCGATCTCAACCTGATCGTGGACATCCGCGGCAACGGTCCGAATGCCGCGGGCGGGCCTGGTCACGACGCGTTCAAGACGCGCCAGAACCCGCGTGATTTGCGCATCACCGGCTCGATCAACTGCGGCTGGCGCTCGTCGACCGCGCACCAGGACGCCATCCAGCTCCAGGGTGGGACGAACATCACGTTCGTCAACGTCGAGGCCGGTGGCGACTACGATGCCGGCACGTCGACCTGCCAGGGGGCGGGCGGCGGGCCGTTCTACTCGTACAACACGATCACGAACGTCGACGTCCTCGGCGGCAGCTACATCGCGTGCAACCACGCCCTGAACGGCAACAACGCCGGCTCGGGCATCGGGAACGGGATCACGAGCGCCCGCTTCCGCACGGGCCGGACGGCCGATCCGAACTGCACGCAGTTTGCCCCCTCCCCACCGTGCCTGAACACCGCCGCGCTCGCGCTCAGCAATCTGACGTGCGAGCGGTGGCAAAACGGGCGCTGGACCGCGTCACCACCGGAGTAGACGCGGCCTCAGAGGCTGGACGGGCTCCGCCGCGCCTCGGTGTGGCGGAGCCCGGTACTAGCGTCGGTGGGCGGCAGAATGAGCCCATGCGGAACGGTGTCACGTCGTACTCGGTCGTCATCCCGGCGAGGAACGCCGAGCGCACGATCGGAGCGGTGCTCTCCGCCCTGGCCTCGCAGGAGCCCGCGCCTGCGGAGGTCGTCGTCGTCGACGACGGGTCTACCGACCGGACGGCCGAGATCGCGGGTGAGCATGGAGCTCGTGTCCTACCCGGCACCGGCGTCAAGTACGCGGGCGGCGCCCGCAACCAGGGCTGGGACGCGGCCCGAAGCGACGTCGTCGTCTTCCTCGACGCCGACGCCATCCCGAGGCCGGGCTGGGGCGCCGGGCTCGCCCGGGCCCTCGCCGAGTACTCGGGCGCGGTGATCGGATGCGCGCGCTCGTTCGAGCCGAAGACCGCCTGGGGCTGGGTCGCGTACATCCAATTCGAGACGCCGTACCTCCCGTTCGGGAAGCCGCATCCCCGTCGCTTCGTGTCCTCGTTCTGCCTCGCGGTGCCGCGCGACGCGCCGCTGCGTTGGGACGAGAGCTACGGCGGAGAGGACGGCGTGTTCTCCGCGGACGCGCTCGCGGCCGGGTTCCGGCTCGTCTTCGACCCGCGCTTCCAGGCGCTTCACGACCATGGGCGGGAGACGTTTCGCGATCTGCGTGGCCAACAGCGCCGGCTGGCCTACGGTCTCGCGCGGCTCGGCCCGGTGCAGAAGGAGGGCGTGCACAAGCGCGTGCTCGCGCGCTTCCCGATCCACTACTTTGCGCTGCTCCGACTCGCTGTGATCTATCGCCGGATCCGAGGCGTGCCCGAGCTTCGCGCCCGCTTCCTGCGACACTTCCCACGCCTCGTCGTGGCGGAGTGGACGCTCGGGTCGAGCGCGCTTCGCTACGCGCTCCGCCCGCCTCCCGCGCGTGGACAGCAGGGATCAGGGTTCCGGTAGGTCACCCTGCGGGCGGCGCAGGCGCCGGCGCCGGCTGAAACGCCTCCCGGACGACTTTCAGCACCTTCTCCCGAGTGCCTGCCTCCACGGGTTGGAGCCCGCCGAGGTCGAGGCGCGCGAGCTCGATGCGACCGACCGAGCGGATCGTGCGAAAGCCGAAGTCTGCGAGGAAGTCGCGCGGGAACACCGTGCGGTGGACGAGGAACCGCTCGCTTGGCGGTGTTCCTTCCCGGTAGCGGTACGCGAAGGCCTCGAGCGCACGCGCTCCCTTGTCGCGCGCTTCGCCGATCGCCGCGAGGAACAGCGATTGCTCGACCCACGGCTGCGAGTCGGAGACCAGGTACGCGCAGGTCACGAGCACCGCGTCGTCCGACGGCGGCCCGGCCGGAAGATCCGCCGCGCGCGGGAAGAACGTCGCCGGCCCGCACTGCATCGAGCCCAGCACGCGCCCGTCATCGTCGAGGTAGATGGTTCCCCAGGCACCCCACTCCGTCTCGACGCGCTCGCTCCAGCGCGCCTTGTCCACTTCCCGGTTCCCGCGGCTTTGCCACCAGGCGCATGTCTGGCATACCGACGGTGCCGACTCGAGCGTCGCCCCCGTCAGGCCGGTGAGCCGCGTGGTCACATGCCTCGGGACGTGACCTCGGGAGTGATGGCGTCCCGCTCCATCAGACTCGATCGTACAACCAGCTCCGTGACTTCCGGGCGCGCGAAGAACCGAAAGGGAACGAACGTCGTCCCGAGGCCCGGCGAGACGTGAAGCGCCGTCCTGCCGTAGCGAAAGAGGCCCTCGAAGTCGCCTTTGCCGAGGTGGGCTAGACGAAGGCGCACTCCCGGCAGCGGAACGACGATCTGTCCCGCGTGGAAGTGCCCGGCGAGGACGAGGTGGAACGCGCCCTCGGGTACTCGTCGTACGACACCCGGAAAGTGGCACAGAAGGATGCGCAGGTGAGCTCGCGGGTCCGCCAGCTCACCCGGCCGCGCCTCGTACAGCGCGTAGCTTCGGGGATCGACGCCGACGACCTGAATGCGTTGCCCGCGGAGCTCGACGTCGACCGCTTGATCGAAGAGCACGGTGACGTTCTCGAGCAGGTCGAGCTCGTCTCCGTCGATGCGCTCGGAGAAAGGATCCCGGCTGTCGGCGAAGTCGTGGTTGCCGAGGACCACGATGCAGCCCGGTAGCTCTGCGAGCAGCCGCTCGAGCAAGGTCAACCCGGCTCTACGGGAGACGAGATCGCCGGTCATGAAGACGAGCTCCGGCCGGCGCTCGGCGACCCACGCGACCGCAGCCTGGGCAGCTCGCTGTCCGCGCCCGCGCACACCGAGATGAAAGTCCGAGAGGTGCGCGATGCGAACGCCGTCGAGCTCCGCCGAGATCCCTGCGAGCTCCACCTCCAGCACCCGCCGCCGAAGCCAGCCAGCCTCGAACCATGCGTACGTCGCAATCGCCAGCGCGAGAGCGAGGACGACGAGCAGGACCCAGGCCACGGCGGATCCCTAGCGCAGCCGCGAAGCGGATGCGCTATCGGTCAAATGGCCAGCTTCTCGACGACCGGGTCGACGGAGACAACGTGCCGCTTGAACTTCAGGTCGTAGTCGTCGAGCCCCGCGGCAACGCCGATGAGCTGCGAGAGGTGGAGGATCGGCATGCGGAAGTCCCGGCCGGTTTGCTCGCGCAGCTTCGACTGCCAGGCGTCGAGTGAGAGATGGCACAGCGGGCACGGCGTCACCATCGCGTCGGCACCGGCCTCGGAGGCTTGCTCGATCGGCTGGATGAGCTCACCGAGCGCGACGTCCTCGCGTGCCTGGATGATCGGGAACCCGCAGCACTTGATCTTCGCCGGGTAGTCGATCGGCGTCCCTCCGCATGCCTCGATGATTCGCTCGAGAGACTCGGGCCGGTCCGGATCCTCGAAGCCCAGGATCTTCGAGGGGCGCAGAATCTGGCAGCCGTAGAAGGGCGCGATCTTGAGCCCTTTGAGGCCCTTGTGCGCCACTTGCTGCAGCAGCTCGTATCCGTCTCCGGCCGCCACTAGCCAGAGGAAGTGCTGGACGTCCACGCTGCCGCTGTATGGGGGCGCGCCGACCGAGACGAGGTTCCGGTTCACCCGCTCGAGCAGCGCCTCGTCGCCGCAGAGCTGGAAGTTCGCCTGCCGGAGATTGAGCGTGCAGACGTTGCAGACCGTCATCAGCGTGTCGCAACCCGTCTCCTCCGCGTACGCGAGAATGCGGGCGTTCAGGTGGAGGTAGTAGTCGGGCTCCGCCTCGTGGATGTCGCCGGCACCGCAGCACGTCACGCGCTCCAGCTCGATCAGCTCGAGGCCGACCTTCGGGGCGAGCGCCTGCGTGGAGGTATCGAGCTCCTTCGCGGACAGCGAGGCAAGACAGCCCTTGTAGTAGGCGACGGTTCTCACGGCTCGCTCCTCTCACCGTCTTCGCCTTCGCCCGGGAGGTAGGGCTTGACGAACGAGCCCTCCCCGTAGGGGTCGCGACCGGCTTCGGCGCTCTGCTCGAACTCGAGACGCTCGAGTGCGTGCTCGCCCTGGACGATACCGGCGGCTCCGTCACGGCCTTGTTGCTTGACGAGCTCGAAGAGCGCTCGCGACTCGTCGACGTCCTTCGCAACGTGCGGCGGGACCGGCGGTGGAACCTTTCCGTGTCGGAGCAGCCCCATCGCGAACTTCACTTCCTTCAACGACTTGAGAACACCCTGCGTCTTCGGCACCAGCTCGGTCTCGCGCAGCCAGCCTGTCGTCTTCGCGGAGGTCACGAACCACTTTGCGTGCTTGGCGCCCAGGTCCGAGTCGATTCCCTTGTGC
>JACCVK010000311.1 GCA_013698195.1 Actinomycetota bacterium
TCTTCAACGGCCTGGGACACATGGGTATGTACATCGGCGGCGGCCAGTTCATCCACGCGCCGCACACCGGCGACGTCGTGAAGATTTCGAACATCTCTGACTACATGTCGCGCTGGGTCGGCGCGCGTCGAATCCTGTAGGGCCTCCTTGAGCCTAAATGGGCGCGCCTCAGTGGCCTTCGTGCCCTTTGCCGTGATAGGCGTGGACGAGGGCGTGCCCCTTGCCACGCTTCAGGAGGTAGTAGTTGACGGGGAAGGCGAACACCCAGGCGATCGCCAACGCGACGGCGAGGCTGCCCCAGAAGAGCAATGAGCCAAGACCGGCCTCCATCGCGCCGGGCACGAGGAGGATGATGGCGTTGTCGACGATCTCCATGACGGTGATCGAGAGCGTGTCGGCCGCGAAGGCGATGCCGAGGGCGGCGATACCCGCTACTCCGGCCCGGAGTAGCGGGTACAGGGTGAACGAGTACCCGAAGAGGAAAGCCAGCACGACGGCGAGGGCGATCGTCTCGGCGTTGCCCCAACCGAGGGCCGTCCCGATGACCACACCCAAGACCTCACCGATCGCGCAGCCGGTCAGACAGTGGGTCGTCGCGGAAGCGGCGAGTCGACGTAGCGCGCGGAGGTCTTGTTCCTCCTCACGAGCATGGATTTCCCCCTGGCCATGGTGCTCGTCCGGAGCCATCTCGATCGGATCGTATTCTCTCGACTGCGCGGCGAGGAGGCAGTCCTCAGCTCTGCTCGTAACACCCCAGGCTCCAGGACCCATGCGGGGTTGCGGCACTCTCGCCGCCTGAGCGAAGCGCAGGGCAAGCAGTCGGGGCAACCGGCGGGCGTTACAACTCGCATTCGCGCTGCCCCGTAAACCGCCGCCGCGTTGGTATCGGTGGTTTCTCTGCTGGCGCCGGACTCGCGCTGTGGCTCGGGCTCACGAATGGTGACCTCTTCCGTGGTGTCATCGCGCTCTCTGGGGTAGTTCGGTTCCTCGGGAGCGCAGGGGTCACCCGCGGATCTTTCTCGCCCACGGCATTCGAGACGGCGTAATCCCGATCGCCGGGGGCGATCGGGTCGCGGCTGCACTGCGAGGCGATGGATACAACATGACCTATCGACGTTTCCGCGGGGGCCACCGCGTCCTGCCGAGCATTGCTCGGCCCGCCGTCCACCACACACTCTTCGGCTGACAGGTCCGACACGCCGTTTCGCAGTACTGTCCGTGGCGAGAGCCACCTACTTTTGAGGAGCCTGACGAGATGGACGATCCCGGGCCGGATACCACCACTGAGTTCACCGCTGGCGACGGGCAGACGTACGCGGACGAACGTCGAGCGCGTCGCCTTCGAGGTCGTGTCCTGGGGTTTGGCGTGTGCATCGCGCTCTGGTTACTCAGTGCCGTTCCACTCGCACGCCTCTCGAGCGACGAGGGAGGGGGCCTGGATGTCGCTGCTGTCTATCTGGCAACGGGCCTTGGGATCGCGGTAGTGACGCGCGCCATCTATGCCCGGCTGAAAGAGCGCCAGTTCTGGTCGCCGTGGCTGTTTCTGACCGCGGCCGTCCTCGCGATCGCGAGCTACGCAATTGCGAGCGCGGGGGAGGAAGTGGCCAGCCCGCAGGTGGAGGCGGCGGTGGCAGGCGGAAGCTCGGACGCTACAGCCGAACGCTAGCGTCCTGCGCGTCCTTTCATCTGGGAGAATCGCCGAGTAGAGCGATGAGTGACTACACGATCAAGAGACTCGACGAGGTCGCGGACGTCCTCGGCGACTACCCGGGCGAGATGCGGATGATGACCGAGGGTCTCGACGCCGAGCAGGTGGCGTTCACGTACCGCCGCATGCCGCAGCACACAGGCGGAAAGGGCTCATACGGCCACCGCCACAAGACCCAGGAGGAGGTCTACTTCGTTGCGTCCGGGAAGCTCCAGTTCAAGCTCGGGGACGAAGTCATCGAGCTCGAGCGCGGAGCCGCTCTACGCGTGGCCCCGGAGACCTGGCGCTCGGTCTGGAACGACGAGCCCGAGGATGCGGAGCTCATCATCGTGTCGCCGCGAGTCGAGGGCGGGTCGAAGGACGACGCGGAGTACCTCGAGAACTTCTGGCCGGAGTAGAGGCGCCGGTCAGGCACGCGCCCAGGCGACGAGCGCATCCAGCACGGCCTGCAACCGCTCGCCTTCGCTCGTCAGCACGTATTCGACGCGCGGGGGACGGGCGTCCCACACCTCGCGTCGCAATACACCCGCGCTCTCGAGCTCGACGAGCCGCTGAGCAAGCGTTCCGGGCGGAATCTCGCCGAGCGCCTGCCGGAACTCGTTGAAGCGCGTGCACCCCTGGTACGAGGCGAGAAGGATCGAGACGGCGTAACGGCGCTCGAGGACGCCCGCAGCTCGGCGGACGTCCTCGGGAATCAGGGCGGTTTTCTTACAGCGCCACATTCGACTGAAGTGCCTGCTCCTCGAGGGCGAGAGTAAGGACCTCGTCGATGGACATGACCGGATGGAAGGTGACCTCGTCGCGCACGTTCTGCGGGATCTCGTCGAGGTCGCCGCGGTTCCGCTCCGGGATGATGATGTCGGTGATCCCGGCGGCGAACGCCGCGAGCACCTTCTGCTTGAGACCGCCGATCGGAAGGACACGGCCTTGCAGGGTGATCTCGCCCGTCATGCCGACGGTGTGTTTGACGGGGCGTTGCGTCAGGAGTGACGCGAGCGCCGTCGCCATCGTGATGCCGGCGCTCGGGCCGTCCTTTGGAATGGCGCCCGCCGGAACGTGCACGTGGAAGGAGCGGTCGTCGAACGCGTCCTCGTCGATGCCGAGTCGCGTCGCGAGCGACCTGACGGAGGAGAGCGCGATCTGCGCGGACTCCTTCATCACCTCGCCGAGCTGCCCGGTGAGGACGAGCTTGTCCCCGTTCCCATGCGCGGTTGCCTCGATGAAGAGAACGTCGCCGCCGACAGCGGTCGCGGCCAGGCCCGTGGCGACGCCCGGCACGGCCGTCCGCTCAGCCGTCTCGCGGTAGAACTTCTGGCGACCCAGCGCCTCACGAACTGCGTCCTCGCCAATCTCGATCGGGGGCTCCACCTCCTCGGACGCGACTTTCGTCGCGGTCTTCCGCAGTACCGTCCCGAGCTCACGCTCGAGCTGGCGCACGCCGGCCTCGCGGGTGTACTCGGTGATGGCGAGCTCGAGCGCTCCGTCCGTAACAGACACCTCGTCCTCGCGCAGCCCGTTTCGCTCCCGCTGCCGCGGCCACAGATAACCGCTGGCGATTGCCACCTTCTCGTCGGTCGTATACCCGTCGAAGCGGATGACCTCCATGCGGTCGAGCAGCGGCCCAGGGATCGTCTCGGTCATGTTCCCTGTCGCGATGAAGACCACCTCGGAGAGATCGAGCTCGACGTCCAGATAGTGGTCGCGGAACGAGTGGTTCTGCGCAGGATCGAGGACTTCGAGCAGCGCCGAGGACGGGTCGCCGCGCCAGTCGGCGCCGACCTTGTCGACCTCGTCGAGCATGATCACCGGGTTCATCGTCCCCGCGTCGCGGAGTGCTCGCACCAGTCGACCTGGGAGCGCGCCGATGTACGTGCGCCGGTGACCTCGGATCTCGGCCTCGTCCCGGATGCCGCCGAGCGACATCCGGACGAACTCGCGGCCCGTCGCACGCGCGATCGACTCGCCGATCGACGTCTTACCCGTTCCGGGCGGGCCGATGAGCGTGAGGATCGCCCCTGAGCGCTTGTCCTCCTCGATGCCGCGCTCCTTGCGGAGCTTCGCGACCGCGATGTACTCGACGATCCGGTTCTTGACGTCGTCCAGCCCGGCGTGATCCTTGTCGAGGACCTCCCGCGTGTAGATCGGGTCGAGCCGCTCCTCCGAGCGCTTGCCCCACGGCACGGCGAGCAGCCAGTCGAGGTAGTTCCGGATCACGGTCGCCTCGGGCGTCTGGTCGCCCATCCGCTCGAGTCGCGAGAGCTCCCGCTCGGCCTGCTCGAGCACGCTCTCGGGCATCTCGGCTTCGGCGACCTTCTGCCGGTACTCCTCGATGACGGACCCTTCGTCCTCGCCGAGCTCCTTACGGATGGATTCGAGCTGCCTGCGCAGGATGTACTCGCGCTGCTGCTTCTCGACGCCCGACTCGACGTCTTCCGAGATTCGACGCCGCACCTGCATGAGAGCCAGGCGCTCGCGCTGAAGCTCGACCGCGAGCTCGAGCCGTGTGCGGACGTCCACGGCCTCCAGGAGCTGGACCTTCTGCTCGAACGTGAAGTCGGGCGAGTAGCCGGACGTGTCCGCCAGTGCCCCCGGCTCGCTGATCGAGCGGACGAAGGCGGCGATGCGCCCGTCGTCTCCGCGCAGCTCGAGGATCTCCTCGACGACCGCGCGGTACTCGACCTCGAGCTCTCGCAGCCGGCCGTCGACGGTCTCATCATCCGGACGCTCCTCGACCTCGACGAAAAGCCGTCCGGTCGAGTCCGTCTCGGCCGCGCCGGCGACGGCGCGGTGCAGCCCGGACAGGGCAACGGCGCGCGCGCCCCCGGGCAGCCGGATGCGGTCGGTCACTTCGGCGACCGTCCCCACCTTCGCGTATTCGTTCTCGTGCTTGGGCACGAGCAGCACGGTGTCCTCGTCACCGACGTCGATCGTCAGGGTGACGCTCATGTTCGGGAAGACGACGATGTCGTCCAGGGGTACCAGCAGCAGTCTCGTCAAGGTCTCGCTCATCTTTCCTCTCGCTCGTTCGTGGTAGCTAGTCCAAGAACTGTAGCGACTGCCGCGCTCGCGGCGGAGGCGATCTCAGCCGCGGCGACGGCGGAAACGGTCAAGCGCAATCTGCGCGCAACGACCGGCGAGGCGGTCGGAGGAGTGATTGACGCCAGAGCGACGCCAAGTCATCACGCTCACCACGAAGACTCCGTCCCGCCAGAAGACGAGACCCGCGTCGTGCCTCGCTTCGTTGATCCAGCCAGCCTTGTGGAGCACGACGACGTCCCGACTCCGCTCCACGGTCGTATCCAGCTTGGGTGTGTCGCGGACGTGGGCGAGCAGCCAGAGAAGGTGACGGGCGTCGGCAGCGGTCACACCGGTGTCGCCGCTCGAGAACGGGCCTTTTCCGGCGGATGCGAGCCAGATCGCGCGGTGGAGCGTCGCGAGGTCGTACGCGGTCGTGTATTTCCCCACGCCCCAGTACGGCTGGTGGTCGACCCGCACCGGGATCGCCGCCGACACTCTTCTCGTCACCTCGTAGCCGCCGTACATGATCGAGTCCTCCATGCCGAGCGAGCTCATGAGCACGTTCACCCGCTGGCCGCCCGCGCTCGTCGACCCTGCGAGCCAGACAAGCAGCCTGTTCGCCGCCTCGTCGTCGGAAGGCACGATCATCTCTCGGAGAAGCGAGCCGACGTACGAGCTCCGCGAGGGGATGCCTTTGTGCTCCGCTAGCACGGCCGCGGCAATCGCCAGCTTGAGCGTCGAGGCGCCAGGAAGCCGTGCTTTCGCGTTCCAGGCGGCGCCGCCGCCCTCAACGAGGTTCTGGATGTACGCGGCTGACGAGCCGGAATATCGCCTAAGCAACGAGCGCACTCTTCCGGCGAGGACGGGATCATTTCGCGACTGCACGATTCGCGGACGAGCGCTCAGGGGTAGCCCGTAGACGTTACGAACGACAGCCGCCGAGCGGCGCTCGTCGTCACCGACCGTCACCACCCTCACCGTCACGTCTCCCGTTGGCAGCGGGACACGTAAGGAGAATCGGCGACCGCGGAGCTTCTCGTCAGCGAGCTCACGGCCGCGGGTGAAGACGAGCACGCGCCGCGTTCCCCTGGGTGCCATGCCGGTGACGAGGCCGAACGACGCCTGGTACGGCGCGGGCTGCTCAATTGCGGGCGGCGGAGCCTGGGGGAGCGCGTCCACGAGACAACAGTAGAGGTGTCTACGCTTGCCGCCGGTGCGGATCCTGGCTCATCTCGACCTCGACGCCTTCTTCGCAGCGGTCGAGGAGCTCGAGAACCCGGAGCTCCGTGAGCAGCCCCTCGTCGTCGGCGGCGATCCGCACGGGCGCGGGGTCGTCTCCACCGCAAACTACGTTGCGCGTACGTTCGGCATCCACTCCGCAATGAGCTCGGCGGAGGCGCTTCGCCGCTGCCCGCACGCTGTCTTTCTCCGGCCGCGGCACGCGCTCTACAGCCAGTACTCACGGGCGGTGTGGGAAGTCGTCGGCGAGATCGTGCCGCGTGTCGAGCGAACGGGCGTGGACGAGGGCTACCTCGATCTCTCCACGGTCGCGACGAGCTTCAACCGCGCGCGCACCGTGGCGGCGGCCGTGCAGACGTCCGTCCACGCGACGACCAGCCTGAGCTGCTCGCTCGGCGTCTCGACGTCCAAGGTCGTGTGCAAGATCGCTTCGGACCGGCGCAAGCCGGCTGGAATCACCGTCGTTCCGCCCGGGCGCGAAGCCGGCTTCCTCGCACCGTTGCCGGTACGCGTGCTTCCAGGCGTCGGCCCGCGGGCCGAAGAGCGTCTCGCTGCGGCCGGGATCGCAACGATCGGTGCGCTGGCCGCTGTCCACGACACGGCGCTCAGGGCGCTGCTACCCGGGTCGGTCGGTCGTGTACTACGGGACCGGGCACGTGGAGTCGACCCCCGCGACCTCGACCTCGACGCCGAGCAGGTCTCGATCTCGGCGGAGGACACGTTCCCAACGGATCTTCTCGACCGCGAGCAGCTCCACGCCGAGGTTCGCCGCCTTTCGGAGCTCGTGTCCGACAGATTGGGACGGAGCGGGCTCTCCGGTAGGACGGTCACTGCGAAGCTCCGCTACGCGGACTTCTCGATCCGGACCAGGTCGAGGACGCTCGGTGCCGCGATCGACGACGCCGAGACCATCGGCACCATCGCCTGCGGCCTCCTCGACCGGGGTCTCGGCGATCGGCCGGGAGCGCTGCGCCTGGTCGGAGTCGGCGTCTCGAGCCTCTCGTCGTACCGCCAGCTCACGCTCGAGCAGTCGTAGGATCGACTGGTGGCGGAGGCCGCTTTCTGGGGGCTCGTGACCGCCGGCTCGCTCTGGGTCGGTGCGGCAGTGGTGTTCGCCGCCCGGCCGCGGGAGCGCTGGATCGGGCTGGCGCTCGCATTCGGTGCAGGCGCGCTGATCGCGGCAGTCGCCTACGAGCTCGTACTCGAGGCGTACGCAACCGACGTCGCCGAGGCCACGCTCGGTTTCGCGCTGGGCGCGCTCACGTTCTATGTCGGCGACTGGGTCATCAACCGCCGAGGAGGAGGCGGGCGTAAGAGCATGAGCGGCGAGCACCAGCTCGCGGGAAGCGCGAACGCGATCGTGCTGGGAACGGTGCTCGACGGCATTCCCGAGTCGTTCGTCCTCGGTGCGTCGCTCGTCCAGGACGGGGTCGTACCGGTCGCCGTGGTCGTGGGCGTCTTTGTCTCAAACGTGCCCGAGGCGCTCTCCGGTACGACCGGTCTCCTCCAGGCAGGTTGGTCGCGTCGCGGTGTCAGTGCGATGTGGACGATGGTCGTCGTAGGCTCGGTCTCGGCGGCGATCGCCGGCTGGCTCGTTGTCGATGCGATGCCGGGTAGGGGGGGCGCATTTGCCCTCGCGTTCGCCGGTGGCGCAGTGCTCGTCATGCTCACGGACACGCTCATCCCCGACGCGCTGAAGCTGTCCGGCCGCGAGGCCGGACTGCTCACGGCGCTCGGGTTCGCCGTCGGCTTCGCGCTCTCTTAGTGCTCCCCACTAGCGGCGCAAGAGCGGCCGAGTGAGGCAGGTCGGGCCGCCGTCTCCCTTCTTGGAGATCTCCTCGCCGCGATAGACCGCAACGTCCACCCCGGCACGCTCCATGCGGCGGCGCGTCTCCGGGTTCCCGTCGAGCGCGAGCGCGCGGCGCGGCCCGAGCGCGAGGACGTTCGACCCCTGGGACTCGAACTCCTGGTCTGGAACCTCGATGACCTCCATGCCGCGCTCCGCCAGCAGCGCGAGCAGGCGCACGGGTGCGAGCCTCGAGTAGACGAGTGCGAGATCGCGGTCGAGCGGCGAGATGAACGACATCAGGTGCATGACCTCGCCGGCGCCGTTCCAGTGCGGAAGGTCGAATGCGACGACGTCGACGCAGGGGAATGCCACGGCGAGTGCAGAGATTCCCCGCTCGTTCGTGCGGTACCCGATACCGACGAGCAGCGTCCGCTCATCGAGCCATAGCGTGTCCCCACCTTCGGCGAGTGCGGGCTCTTCGAGCGTTGTGGCCACCGGGATGCCGGCAGACTCGAGCGTCTGCGCGAGCGCAGCGGGCTCTCCGCGCCGTCCTTCTTTTCCCGGCCGGAGCAACACCGCGCCCTCGTCTCCGACGAGCACCGGGTCGTAGACGTAGATCGCGTCCGGGTTCCCGGGATCGTGGCGCGAGAGGACGATTTCAGCGCCGGTCGCTTCCAGGATTCCGCACAGCGCCTCATGCTCGGCGGCGGCGGCGGCCGAGTCGGGCGCAGCTCGCCAGCCGTAGTCGCGCCAGCGCGGCGCGTCCTCCGCGAGCGGCGGGCGAACGAGGACGCGTTCGAGCGTCCCGGTCATCGACGCGCTGCCGTAGCCAGGCACGGCAGGACGCTACTCGCTGAGCACGCGAGGGCGGTGCGCTGCCGAGTACACGTCCTTCCTCGATACGAGGCCGTCGGCAAACGAGAAGATGTCCACGCCGTCCCACTCGAGGCGGCGACCCTGGCGATCGGTCGCGCTGGCCGTCCACTCGCTCACAACGAGCTCGTCCCGGACGAGGAGGCGCCGCCCCGCAAAGGCGAGGTCGGGCCAGTTCTCGAAGATCTGAGCGATGTGGCCCCGAACGTCGTCGCCCACAACGCGCTCGCCGGCCGTGTGGTTCTCGAAGACCATGTCGGGCGAGTGCATCCCGACGATCGCCTCGACGTCGTGGGCATTCCAGGCGGCGTCGTAGCGGCCGATGAGCTGTTCGAGATCAGACGTGCTCACGCGGCCGAGAGTATCTCATTCATTGACAAACGTCGATCTATGTGGAACGCTGTCCATCGATGAACGTCGATGCCTTGCCACTGCTCTCGGTGCCGGCGTGTTGCCAGCCGCTCGACGGGCCGAGCCTGACCGACGCGGAGGCCGAAGGCACGGCATCGGTCTTCAAGGCCCTGTCCGATCCGACGAGAGTGAAGATCGTGAACATGCTCGCGCGGAGCTCGGAGCCTGTGTGCGTGTGCGAGCTGACGCCAGCCTTGCGTCTCGCGCAGCCGACGGTCAGCCACCACCTCAAGAAGCTGGTCGACGCGGGCCTGCTCCTGCGCGAGCAGCGAGGCGTCTGGGCGTTCTACAGGCTCGATCGCGACGCGGTCGGGCGCGCAGCGGGAATCCTCGATTTGGAAGGAGCGATCGCATGAGCACGGATATGAGAGGGCAGGTTCGCGAGCGCTACGCGGAGGCGGCGCTCGGGCTCGTGAACGGCAGCGGGTGTGGCTGCGACTGCGAGGACATCGGCTGCTGTGGCGAGGAGCCGACGACGCTCTTCGGGCAGGGGCTCTATGCCGGCGACGAGCGTGCGGCGCTTCCCGAAGGCGCGGTCACGGCAAGCCTCGGGTGCGGAAACCCACTCGCCGTCGTCGAGCTCCACGAAGGCGAGACCGTGCTCGACCTCGGCTCGGGCGGCGGCATCGACGTGCTGCTCTCCGCGCAACGCGTGGGCCCAACCGGGACGGTGTACGGGCTCGACATGACCGACGAGATGCTCGCGCTCGCGCAGCAGAATGCAGAGAAGGCAAACGCGTCGAACGTCCACTTCCTGAAGGGCCTGATCGAAGCGATCCCCCTTCCGGCCGAGAGCGTCGACGTCGTGATCTCGAACTGCGTCGTCAACCTGTCGCCGGAGAAGGAACGCGTGCTGGCCGAGATCGTCCGCGTCCTTCGCCCCGGCGGCCGGCTGGGGATCTCGGACATCGTGGCCGAGGATCGACTCTCGCCCGTCGATCGAGCCGAGCGCGGAAGCCACGTCGGCTGCATCGCGGGCGCTCTGTCGGAGAGCGAGTATCGAGAAGGCCTCCAAGCAGTCGGCCTGACCGGCGTCGAGGTCGAGCGTACGCACCCTGTCGCCGACGGCATGCACGGCGCGATCGTGCGCGCCAGCAAGGCGCCGCTCGTCGGGTGAACCAACCTTAGAGCTGTATCGAACCTCTCCACGAGCAACACGTCGATCGCGCGGGAGACGTGTGGCGCGCTCGAGGCTTCGGGTCGCGCTGCTGGGCCGCGCGCCGGTCTAGCCAAGCCCCTCAGGCGAGCAGGTGAC
>JACCVK010000353.1 GCA_013698195.1 Actinomycetota bacterium
GGCGCCTGCGCGAGACGCGGCCGGCCCTGACCCCGACGCGGTCAGACCCACCCAGGGTGAATCGACTCTGGGTGAATCTGACCCGGTCTGGGTGAGTCTGACCCCAGGCGTCGTGAGCAGCTGGATCTCGCTCTATGCGCAGTCCTGCGCAGCTCGACCGCCTACTTCAGCTCGACTGCGGCTCCTGCCTCTTCGAGCTGCGCCTTGATGGAGTCGGCCTCTTCCTTCGGGGCACCCTCTTTGACCGCGTTCGGAGCGCCGTCCACCAGATCCTTCGCCTCCTTCAGGCCGAGACCGGTGATAGCACGCACAACCTTGATCACCTGGATCTTCTTGTCCCCGGTGCCCGTCAGGACGACGTCGAAGGAGTCCTTCTCCTCCTCGGCCGCCGCTGTGCCGTCGCCGCCCGTACCGGCGGCCGCGACCGCGACTGGCGCGGCGGCGGTCACGCCCCACTCCTCCTCGATCGAGTTCTTGAGCTCGACGAGCTCGAGCACGGTCATCTTGCCGAGCGTGTCGAGAACCTTCGAAACGTCAGTTGCCATTCTCATCCTCCTCGCCTTCACCTGCGTCTTCGGAGCTCGGGACGTCCTCTGAGCTCGTTTCTTCTTCGGAATCGGAGCTGGACTCAGCCTCGGCCGGCTCCTCGCCGTCCGCGCCTGGTGCCTGCGCCGTGGGTGTAGCTGGCTCGCCTTGCTCCTCGAGCTGCTTGATCCGCGCCTCGACGAGCCCGTGGAGGTCCCGTAGAGGCGCTGAGAGGAGGCCCAGGAGCTGCGTCACCGGGGCGATGATCACGCTGACAACCTGACCGCGCAGGACGTCGACCGGCGGTAGCGTCGCGAGCTGGGCGACTTCGCCGCTCGAGAGCGTCTTCCCCTCGAGGATCCCACCCCGGAACTCGAGGACGTTCGTTTCCTTCGCCGTCGTCGCCAGTGCCTTCGCGACCGCTGCAAGGTCGCCGCCCGACTCGATGAAGGCAATTGCCGTCGGCCCCTCCAGCATGACGAGGAGCGCGTCCGTGCCGGCCTTCTCCGCAGCCCGCCTAGTGAGCGTGTTCTTGACGATCCGAAACCGCGCACCGTGCTGGAGGAGGACGTCGCGCAGGCCTTCGAGCTGCTTGTTCGTGAGACCCCGGTAGTCCGCGACGATGAGCGTCTCCGCCGCGCTGAGCTCGGCGGCCAGCTCGCTGACGATCTGTTCCTTCTCTGTCTTCAACATGTCATTTCCTCCGGAAATGACTAGACCCGCTTCGAGGCGGGTCCGGACGGCGACGACGGCCGTGGAACCTGCCTCGGCCGGGCCTCTACCGCCTCAAATGGCGATTGCCGGCTGTCTCGGGCGGGTGCTAGTCGATCGTTACGCCGAGACTGTAGCGTCCTCCCGAGCGGACTCGGCGTCTGCCGACTCCGCGAGCTCGTCGGCGACGTCGCGGGTCTTCGTCGAATCGACGTGAATCCCCGGTCCCATCGTCGTCGTGAGCGTGATCTGCCTGATGTAACGGCCTTTCGAAGCGGCCGGCTTCGCACGCACGATCTCTTCGATAAGAGCGCCGTAGTTTTCGAGCAGCGCACGCTCCTCGAAGCTCCGCCTCCCAATCGGCACGTGCACGTTGCCGCCGCGATCGGTGCGGTACTCGAGCTTTCCGGCCTTCGCATCCTGCACGGCCTTGCCGATGTCGAACGTCACCGTGCCCGTCTTCGGATTCGGCATGAGACCGCGCGGACCAAGCACGCGACCGAGCTTCCCGACGGTGCCCATCATGTCGGGCGTCGCGATCGCGACGTCGAAATCGAGGAAGCCCTCGTCGATGCGGCTCGCGAGATCGGCCGACCCAACGACGTCGGCTCCTGCCTCCTCCGCCTCACGTGCCTTCTCGCCCTCGGCGAAGACGGCGACACGCACGTCCTTACCGATGCCGTGAGGCAGCATGATCGTGCCCCGGAGCTGCTGGTCGGCGTGCCGGACGTTCAAGCCGAGGCGGAAGTGCGCCTCGACCGTCTCGTCGAACTTCGCCCCGCCGAGACCCTTGACGAGCCGAACTGCCTCGAGCGGCGTATACGCCTGCTCACGGTCGATCTGCTCCATCGCGTCGCTGTAGCGCTTCCCGCGGGCGCTCACGCGTCCACCTCCACTCCGTCGCGCGGCTCCGCCGCGCTCTCGTGGGGG
>JACCVK010000358.1 GCA_013698195.1 Actinomycetota bacterium
AGCGCCTGCCCGTACTCGACGACCTTATGGATGATGGGCTGGAGCTCCGAGAACTGGTCGATGTGGTAGCAGTAGGGCTTCGTCATGCCCTCGACCGAGGGCGTGCCATCCTCGGAAAGCTTGAGCCACATCATCTCGGGCTCGGTGCCCGCGCGTAGATGAAGCCCAGTCGCCTTCTCGAAGTCCGCCTGCATGCGCTTGAGGTTGCCGCGGCAGTCCGAGGTCAGGAACGCACCGCCGTTCTTTCGCTCCTCGCGGTTGCGGAAGCAGATGCACCAGACGCGTGCGACTCGGGTGTCCCACGGGAGCACCTGGAACGTCTCGGGCTCGGGGATGCCAACGAGCTCGGCGGCCTCAGGCCCGTAGCCGATGTAGTTCCCGTGCCGGTCGGTGAAGAGGTTCGCCGTCGCCCCGTAGACGAGCTGGAAGCCCTTTGCCGCGATCGCCTCCCAGTGCTTCGCCGGGACGCCCTTGCCCATGATGCGGCCGGTGACGGAGGGGAACTGGTAGTAGACGTACTGGATCCCCTCGGAGTCGATCCGTTCGCGAACCTGCTTGACGAGATCGGCACGGCCGTCAGCCTCGACGAAGCGCTCCAGGTCGGTCGCCACTCTGTCCTCCTTATCTCCCGCTCGCACGAGCCTCTCGTGCGCGGAGCCTAAAGCGCGCACGCGGCCAGTGCATGACTAGCCTTCGGTCGATGCACGATCCGAAATCGGAGTTTCTGACGCCGGATCAGCGCACCGCGCTCGAAGCCGAGCTCGCGGAGCTCGAGGGGCCGCGGCGGAAGGAGACCGTCGATGCGATCAAGCGCGCGCGCGAGTTCGGCGACCTCTCGGAGAATTTCGAGTACCACGCGGCGAAGAACGAGCAAGGGCTGCTCGAGCGGCGCATCGCGCTGCTGAAGGAGCGCCTACATCACGCGGTGACCGTCGAGAATTCGAGCGACGAGCACGTCGGCGTGGGCTCCATCGTCGACGTCGAGGACGAGGACGGGGAGAAATTGGAGGTCGAGATCTCCGCCGTGGGCGGCGTCGCGCCGGACTCCCCGCTCGGACAGGCGCTCATGGGCGCGGGCGTTGGCGACGTCGTCGACGTCCAGGCACCCCGAGGAGCCTGGAAGGCTCGCGTCATCGCGATCCGACGCACCTAGGACAATCGGCGCGTGCCGACGCTCGTGGAGCTTCAGGCGCGGGAGGAGGAGCGCTTCACGGAGACCCATCCGCGGTCCCGGCAGCTCGCCGAGCGGGCGCACGAGACGCTCTTCGAAGGCGTACCGATGCCTTGGATGCGCAAGTGGCCGGGCGCCTTCCCCGTCTTCGTGCAGGAAGCGCAGGGTGCGCACTTCGTCGACGCGGACGGGATCGAGTACGTCGACTTCTGCCTTGGAGACACGGGTGCGATGAGCGGGCACGCGCCCGAGCCGACCTTGCGCGCGATCGCCGAGCAAGCTGCCCGCGGGCTCACGTCGATGCTCCCGAACGAGGATGCGATCTGGGTGTCCGAGGAGCTCGAGCGGCGCTTCGGCCTGCCGTCGTGGCAGTTTGCGCTGACCGCGACCGATGCGAACCGCTTCTCCGTCCGGCTCGCGCGTCATGTAACTGATCG
Organism: Actinomycetota bacterium; assembly: GCA_013698195.1. Lineage (GTDB taxonomy): Bacteria > Actinomycetota > Thermoleophilia > Gaiellales > Gaiellaceae > GMQP-bins7. The sequence continues at coordinate 1,609 of JACCVK010000358.1, forward strand.
TCACAAGGTGCTCGTCTTCAACTGGTGCTACCACGGCACGGTCGACGAGACCTTTGCGACGCTTCGTGATGGCGCGGTCGTCGCCCGCGACGGCAATGTCGGGCCGCCGGTCAGCCTGGCGGAGACGACGCGCGTCGTCGAGTTCAACGACGTGGACGGGCTTGAGCGCGAGCTCGCGCACGGCGACGTCGCGCTCGTCCTCACCGAGCCCGCGCTGACGAACATCGGGATCGTCCACGCCGAGCCTGGCTTTCACGAAGCGCTGCGCGAGCTCACTCGGGAGCACGGAGCGCTGCTTGCGATCGACGAGACGCACACCATCTGCTGCGGGCCGGGCGGCTTCACCGCCGCGCACGGACTCGAGCCGGACATTCTCACGATCGGCAAGCCGATCGGGGGCGGAATTCCGGCCGCGGCCTATGGCTTCCGCGGCGAGCTTGCCGAGCGACTCGCCGGGACGATCGAGCTCGAGGACGTCGACGTCGGCGGCATCGGCGGCACTCTGGCCGCAAACGCGCTCTCGTTCGCGGCGATGCGCGCGACGCTCTCTGAGGTCCTGACGGAGGAGGCGTTCGGGCGGATGATCCCACTCGCCGAGCGCTGGACCGCCGGCGTCGACGCGGCGATCGAGGAAACCGGGCTGCCGTGGCACGTGACCCGCCTTGGCTGCCGTGCGGAGTACCTTTTCGGTCCGGATCCGCCGCGAACCGGTGCCGAGGCGCACGCGGCCAGCGACTTCGCGCTCGAGCGCTATCTCCACCTGTTTGCGCTCAACCGCGGGATCCTGCTGACCCCGTTTCACAACATGGCGCTCATGTCGCCCGCGACGACCGAGGCCGATGTCGACCGGCACACGAAGGTCTTCCGGGAAGCAGTTGTCGAGCTCGCGGGGTCAGGAGTTAGAGGTCAGGGCTCCGACGTCTGAGCCCTCGCGGGGCGAACGCCGCGCGTAGCTGACAAACGAAAACGGGACGCCGTCCTCGGAGACCTTCGAGACCCGCTCCACCTCCCGGAACGCGTCGCGATTCCACTCCGGGAAGAACGTGTCGCCCTCGACTTCCACACCTATCTCCGTCAGCACCAGCTCGTCGGTGACCGGAAGCGCGGCGGCATAGAGCTGCGCGCCACCGATCACATACACCTGAGCTGCGCCGTCGAGCAGCTCGAGCGCGTCCTCGAGCGAGCCCGCGCGCTCAGCGCCGGCCGCATGCCACTCGGTGCTGCGCGTGACGACGACGTTTCGTCTCCCGGGAAGGGGCCGGAAACGATCCGGGAGCGAGTCCCACGTCCGCCGTCCCATGACGACCGGATGGCCCATCGTGATGTCGCGGAACTGTCGCATGTCCTCCGGGATCCGCCAGGGGATGTCGCCGTCGCGGCCGATCACGCCATTGCGTGCCACCGCTGCGACGAGCGAGATTCTCAAATGGCGCAGGCCCTAAACGGCGACTGGCGCTCGGATCGCCGGGTGATGCTCGTAGCCGACGACCTCGAAGTCCTCGAACTCATACTCGAAGATCGACTCAGGCCGGCGGCGAAGGTGGAGTGAGGGATACGGCAAAGGCGCGCGCCCGAGCTGGGTCTCCACCTGCTCGCGGTGGTTGTCGTAGATATGGCAGTCGCCGCCCGTCCAGATGAGCTCGCCCACGCCGAGATCGGTCTGCTGCGCGAGCATGTGCGTCAGCAGCGCATAGCTCGCGATGTTGAACGGAACGCCCAGGAACACGTCCGCGCTCCGCTGATAGATCTGACAGCTCAACCTGCCGTTGGCGACGTAGAGCTGGAAGAAGGCGTGGCACGGCATGAGCGCCATCTCCGCAAGGTCGGCGACGTTCCAGGCGGAGACGATGATGCGACGCGAATCCGGCTCCTCGCGCAGCAGGCGTACGGCCTCTGCGATCTGGTCGACGTGGCCGCCTTCGGGCGTCGGCCAACTCCGCCACTGCACGCCGTACACCGGGCCGAGGTCGCCGTTTTCGTCGGCCCACTCATTCCAGATAGTGACGCCGTTCTCCTGCAGCCAGCCAACGTTGCCCTCGCCGCGCAGAAACCAGAGCAGCTCCTTCGCAACCGACGGGAAATGCGCCTTCTTCGTCGTTACGAGCGGGAAGCCCTGGGCGAGGTCGAAGCGCATCTGGTGCCCGAAGACGCTCACCGTTCCCGTGCCCGTGCGGTCGCTCTTCGGCAAGCCGTGCGTGAACACGTGCCGCATGAAGTCTTCGTACTGCGAGCGAACGGGATGCGCTGACACGCTGGTGGACACGACGACTTCGACGATAGCGTTCGAGGCGGAGGCTATGAGATTGGAGCTGCCGGTTCCGAACCACGACGTTGGTGCGGCCGTGAACGTCGAAATCGTCTACGAGGCGCACGCGACGACCGTGCACAACGAGCGTGGCATCGGCACGGGCTGGCTGGACGGCGAGCTTTCGGAGAGAGGGAAGCGCGAAGCCGTTGAGCTCGGCCGGCGCAGGCGCGACGATGGCATCGCCGCCGTCTACATCTCGGACCTCGGGCGTGCGATCGAGACCGCTGAGATCGCGTTTGCCGGCTCCGGTATCCCGATCCACCGCGATTGGCGTCTACGCGAGTGCAACTACGGCGAGCTAAACGGCCAGCCGCTCACTCGCTTTGCCGGTGAGCCGCCGCGCAGGATCGATGAGCCGTATCCCGGCGGCGAGAGTTACCGGCGGGTCGTCGAGCGTGTGGGGGAGTTTCTCGACGATCTCCCACGGGAGCTCGACGGGATGCGCGTGGTCATAATCAGTCACGCCTCGCCTCGGTGGGCGCTCGAGCATCTGCTGAAGGGGACGCCACTCGAGGAGCTCGTCGCGGCGCCCTACGAATGGCAGCCTGGCTGGGAGTACGTGTTGCGCAGGCCGGGCTCGTCACGCAGATCGAGCCGATAGCTCCGATTCGACGGATAGACCCGACGACCGGTCACATGACGACGAAGGTGCGCGGCCGCTGGCGGACCGCGGTCACGTCGTCAGGAGCGGCGTCTCAGACCCCTCTTCGACGACCACCCACTTGTCGAAATCGTCGAACCTGTAGGGCGCGTTCAGCGGGACGACAGCCGTGCCGTCGGCATCGACGGCGAAGGCTCCGCAAGCGGCCGCGAGCTCGCCATCCTTCGTCAGCCAGAGCTCGTATGTGCTCCCGCCCACGGATGGACCTAGGCCCTCTACTTTGAGCTCCATCGGCCAATTGCCCGCGTCGTCGAGGTCGAAGATCTCGAGGCTTGCGCTCGCTCCCGGTGCCGCACCGACCCCCGTCATCGCGACCACGTCCCACGTGTCCGGGTCGTCGCTCCGTGCGCCCGCCACGTAGCCGACCGCGAACACGACCGCCGCCAGGCTCGCGGCGAGGGCGGCCAGCCGGGCGCGGCGACGCCTGAGCACGTGCACGGTCGCGGCGTGCGGAGCCGGCCCCAACTCGGCTGCGAGCTTGGGCGGTGGGCCCGCTGAGACCAGCAGCTCGTGCATTCGGTGCAAGCGGTCGCGCTCGGCGGGCTCGAGATCGGCGCCGACGAGGTCGTCGAAGTCAGGCGGTTGCGTCGTCATGCGAGCTCACCCTCGAGCATGTCGGCGAGGCGGGCGAGTGCGCTCCGAGTGCGCGTCTTGACCGTGCCGAGCGGGATGTCCAGGCGCGCGGAAATCTCGCTTTGCGACAGCCCCCGCCAGTACGCGAGCTCGATCACGGGCCGCTCGTGCTCGGGCAGTCCTTCGAGCGCTCGATGTACCTGCCATGCGGTCCACGAGGACTCGGCCAGATCTGCCGGATCTGGGTCGCCCCCGAGACCTTCGGGAACCTCCGCCGCCGGTTCCGGCAAACGCCTGAGCCCGTCCGTGATCGCGTTTCGAGCAACCGCGTACAGCCAGGGGCCGCCGCGCCCGCGGCCCGAGTCGTACGTCCGTGCCGAGCGCCAGATCGCGACGAACGCTTCCTGGGCAGCGTCCTCGGCGCGTCCACGGTCGCCCATCCGCCGGAGCGCAAGCCCGAGCACTGCCCTGGCGTAGCGCCGGTGAAGCTCCTCGAACGCCGGCCGGTCGCCGTTGGCGATGCGCGCGATCAACTGGCCGTCCGTCACGTGCTCGTACACGCGCTCGCGTACTCGAACCGTTGTCGGTTTACGGAGCTGAGCCAACCCAGTGGGAAGGGCGATCGTCGCACCCATCCCCCGCTGCTACGTGTGCAAGGGGTCCTCTGGATTGCCGGCCTACGATCGCGCGGCGGCGAAGTTGGCCGCAACTGCCTCCCAGTTCACGACATTCCACCACGCCTCGAGGTACTCGGGTCGGCGGTTGCGGTAGTTCAGGTAGTACGCGTGCTCCCAGACATCGTTCCCGAGCACCGGAACATGACCCTGAAGGATCGGTGAGTCTTGGTTCGCGGTGGAGTACGCCTCGAGGGCGCTGCCGTTCCAAACGAGCCAGGTCCAGCCGCTGCCGAAGCGGGTGACGCCGTTCTGGTTGATCTTCTCCTTGAAGGAGTCGAAGCTGCCGAACTCCGAGTCGATCGCGCTCGCCAGTTCGCCGTCCGGCGATCCACCGGCCTGCGGGGCCATGATCTCCCAGAAGAGCGAGTGGTTCGCGTGGCCCCCGGCATTGTTCTGCACAGCCGTGCGCTTGTCCGCGGGCAGCTGATCAAGGCTGCGTAGGACCTCTTCGACGGGCGAATCCGCCCACTCGGTGCCCTCGAGCGCCTTGTTCGCGTTGTCGACATACGCCTGGTGATGCTTGTCGTGATGGAGCTTCATCGTCTCGACGTCGACAGTCGACTCGAGTGCGTCATAGTCGTACGGAAGCGGGGGAACGCTGAACGGCATTTGGCTTGCTCCTCTCCTCGCAGATCGTCTCGGGGGGAAGGATATGCTCCGCGGCGTTCCCGTCCCGGCGCGAGAGGAAACGAGGATGTCGAACTTCGTCGAGATCAGGCCCCGCGACCTGAAGCCGGCTCTGCTCGAGCTGGACGGCATCTCGCGTGCGACGGTCGAGGCGCACCATCGTCTCTACCAAGGCTACGTCGGGAAGCGCAATGAGATTCTGGGCCGGCTCGAAGACGTCGACGGAGAGGCGGCGAACCAGGTCTACTCCGAGATCCGCGCCCTCAAGATCGATCTCACGTTCGCCGTCGGCGGGATCAAGAACCACGAGGTCTACTTCGATCATCTCGGCGGCAGGGGCGGCGATCCGGACGGCGCGATCGGCGGTCTCGTCGAGCGCGACTTCGGCTCGAGCGAAGCCTGGCGGGCAGACCTCAAGGCCACGGGGATGGCGGGTCGCGGATGGGCGTGGACCGCCTACGACTGGGACGAGGGCCGGCTCTTCAACTACATCGGAGATGCGCAGAACACCTTTCCGGTGTGGAACGCAACGCCGCTCGTCGCCCTCGACGTCTACGAGCACGCGTACTTCCTCGACTACCAGACGGATCGCGCGACGTACATCGAGGCCTTCTTCAGGAACCTCGACTGGAGCGTCGTCAACGGCTGGGTCGCCTCGTACTCGATTCCCTCGGCGTAGCTCGTAATGGTCGAAGCGCTCGCCATCCTCGGCGGGTACCTCCTCGGCTCGCTGACGTTCGGTTACTGGCTGGTTCTGGTCTTCCGTGGCGAGGACATCCGGAGGTCCGGCAGCGGAAACGTCGGCGCGTCGAACGTGTTTCGTGTCTACGGGCGGCGCCTGGGAACCGCGGTCGCGCTGCTCGATCTCGGGAAGGGATTCTTGGCAGCGTCGCTTGGCCTCTGGGCGGGAGGAGCGCTCGTCGGCGTGCTCGCTGGGGCAGCGGCGATGCTCGGGCACGCGCGCCCCGTGTTCCTCAAGTTCCAGAAGGGCGGGAAGATGGTGGCAACCGCGGGCGGAGCGACGGTTGCCCTGGCGCCGCTGGCGGCGATCTGTTGCATCGCGGTCTGGCTAGTCGTCTTCGTCGCGATCCGGTACGCGTCGCTCGCGTCGATCCTCACGGCCGCCGCACTGCCGGTACTCGTGTTCGCTCTCGGCTACTCCTGGCCCGTCGTCGTGTTCGGGATTGCCGGGGCTGCGGCGGTGATCTTCATGCATCGCCAGAACATCCGGCGCCTCGTCGGCGGCACGGAGCACCGCTTCGAGCTGCGCCGTCCGCGCCGCGTCTAGCTGGACGAGAGCCAGCCGGCGAGCGTCGTCTGGCGAGCGGTCGGCTCTCCGGTCGCGAGCTCGCTGCGAAGCTCCCCAACCGTTCCGAAGCGCTCGGCAACCACGTCGTGGACGTGAATCGTCTCGAAGTTGACCTGCTTCGCGAGGAGGAAGTCCTCGTCTTCGAGCCCCGGCAGCGAGTCGAGGGCGTCTCGGAGGGAATGGCGAACCGAGTCCTCGACGAAACGCGGTCGGAGGTGCGCGTGCTCGACGACGAAGAGCTCGTCTGGTCGCTTGAGCAGGTCGTAGATAGGCGCGCTCATGGACTGCTCGGCGATCCCGACGAGCAGCTCGGCATCGAGATCGCTTTGCGTCCCGACAAAGAGCGTGGCGCGGCCGCGCTGGTTGTGAGTAGCGATGGGGACGAGCTCGAGTATCCGTTCCACGTCCCCCGAGTCGAACCCGGCTTCGAGGAGACGCTCGCTCGCCCGATTTCTCACCAGGCCCTGCGCGCACGGACACGCGTTGATTCCTGTCGCCTCGACCCCGACCACGCGTCGGGTCTCGGAGCCTGACGCGGCGGCGATTCCGCAGAGCGTGACCATCTCCTGAGTCGCAATTCCGGTGACCGGCGTCCGGCGCCGAATGGGCCACTGCGCGCGGATCCACACTTCCGCTCGAAGCGCGCCCTGCCGTTCGACGACCCGGCTCGCAATGTGCTCGGCGAGCCCTTCGACGAGTAGCGCCTCGCTGCCGACCACGATGTCGATCGCTTCCTCGAAGAGCTCCGGGAAGCGCGACATGTGCACGCCCTTCTGATCGGCGGCGAGATCGACGGTGCAGTCGATCACCGCTGCCATGACCGTCTCCGCTTCGCCGCGGCGGATGCGCACGGCCTTCTGGACGCCGCGCACGCCGGCGTGGGAGAGCGCGAGACCGATCTCGGGCGACGACGCCTGGAGATCCTCGATGACGTTCGGGACGTCGCTCACGATGCAACGCTAGCTTGCCGGTCGCGTTACTCAGCGAAGAAGTCGTGAGAGCCGCCGATCCTTGAGCAAACGTCCTCCTGTCTGACAGGTTGGGCAGTAGTAGACCGTGTGCTCCTCGTAGTCCACCTGCGCAATCGGGGTTCCGCAGACCGGGCAGGGCTCGCCCAGGTGGTTGTGGATCCGATACACGTCGCGGTCACCCTTTCCGCGGTCGCGGAGCTCCAGCGCACGCGCGAGATCCTCGTGCAGCGCGTTCGCGAGGCGCTCGACCTCCTCGGCCTGAAGCTCGGTCGACGCCTTGAACGGCGAGAGCTGCGCGCGATGGAGGATCTCGTTCGCGTGCGCACGCCCGATGCCGGCGAGCGCCCTCTGGTCGCGGAGGAGCGGGTGGAGCTGCCGGCGCTCGCGTTCGAGGATCTCGCGGAGCGAAGTAGCGTCGAGTGAGAGCGCGTCCGGGCCGAGGTGCGAGAGGTCGAGATCGACCTGCTCGGGGGTGACAAGCCAGACTCCGGCGCGCTTCTTCTTGCCCGCCTCGGTGAGGACGAGCTCGTCCCCGCCGACGAAGCGGAGCCGGAACATCGGCTTCTTTGGGCCTTTCGTCCCTGCAGCGAGGAAACGCAGGCGCCCGGCGCTCATCAGGTGCACCCGGAGCACGAGCTCGCCGTCGTCAGTCGGGAAGAGGAGGTTCTTGCCACGCCGCTCCGCGCCCTCGAGCCCCCGTCCTTCGAGCGCGGCGAGGGGTGGGTCGATCGTCTTCAGGGTCGCGACGTGAGCCGGTCCAGCGCGCTCGATTGGGTATGCAGACACCTGCGGAGCGAGCTCGCGAACCCATGCCTCGACCTCGGGCAGCTCAGGCATCGGCATCCGCTGCGCCTGCAGGCGCGTACTCGCGAACCAACGAGAGCACGGTGACGTTGAACACGACGCCGCCGAAGGTAGCGAGAGCGAGCCCCTGGACGCAGGAGTCCGAGGTTGCGCGAGAGCCCGCCGCGGGATGACACCGCAGGTCAGACGGGGTCGTCGGCGGGCGAGAGCGGGTCGGCAATGTTGGGAAGCCCGGCGCCGGCTTCTGTCGTTCGCGGCTCGTCCTCGACCGGCTCGGGCATCTCGCGGAGATGACGTTGCGGCGAGAGGAGGATCCAGAGGAACGAGAGCCCGCCGCCGATGCCGCCGATGACGATCGTCTCGCGCAGCCCGATCCACGTCCCGAGAGCGCCACCCGCCAGCGTCCCGATCGGAATCGTCCCCCAGACGATGAACCGCATGACCGAGTTCATCCGCCCCTGGAGTCGGGGCGGGCAGATCGCCTGCCGGTAGCTCACCTGGACGATGTTGTAGACGACGATCGAGAATGCGATCGGGAGCTGAGAGGCGATGAGGACGGGGATCGCCTCGTTTCCGGCAGGCGCGAAGGCCGCGAGCAGGGTTGCCGGTCCTTGGAGCATCGTGACGGCGATCGTCGTCGGACCGATGCCGAAGTGCTTCGTGAGCCTCATGGCAGCAACTGCCGCGAGCAGAGAGCTAGCCGAGCCGATCGAGAAGACGATGCCGATCACACCGGCCGAGAGGCCGAGCTCGCGCACCGCAAAGACGATGTAGATAGAGAACGCGACGCTGAAGAAGAGGTTCGAGGTCGCCGTGCATCCGGCCTGGGCACGAAGGTTCGGGTTGCCGAGAACGAAGCGGAGTCCCTCCTTCAACTCCGTCCACATCGAGGTTCTTGAGCCGTCGGCTTCGGGAGCAACCGGATCCTCTTGCTTCCGGATGCGCAGGATAAACACGCCGGAAGCAAGGAAGCTGACGGCATCGAGGAGCACCGCATACGGCGCGGTCAGGACCTCGATCAGCCCGCCGGCGAAGCCCGGACCGCCGAGCTGGGCGGCTGAGCGGCTGATCTCGAACTTCGAGTTGCCCTCGATGATCTGCTCGCGACTGACGAGTGAGGGCAGGTACGACTGATACGCGACGTCGAAGAACACTGTGCACACGCCGACGAGAAACCCGACGACATACAGGTGCTCGAGAGTCAAGACGTCCGTGAAGTACGCGATGGGAATCGTGGCCAGGAGAATCGCGCGACCGAGATCGCCCACGATGAGGATGGGGCGGCGCGGGAGGCGATCCACCCAAACCCCGGCGGGCAGCGTGAAGAGGATGAACGGGAGGAACTCGACGGTGCCGAGTGCTGCCACCTCGAACGCGGACGCGTCCAGGACGAGCAGGGCGACGAGCGGTAGCGCGAGTTGCGAGACCTGCGTTCCGAATTGGCTGATCGTCTCGGCCGACCAGAGCTTGAGGAAGTCCCGATGCCGCCAGAGACCGCCCTGGGGCCAGAGGCTACGTGCGGTCATCGGCGTGAGGAAGAGCAGAGGGCGCCGGGTAGAGCGCAGCCGCGAGCGCATGCGGCTCACCGTCGGGATCGTCCGCTGCCTGGAAGGAGGCAAAGAGACGGTTGAGACGCAGCCCGAGACGCCGCGCGTCGGCCGGCCGAAGCCGCACGTGACTGAGACCGGCGGTGATCCGGACGGGATCGACCTCCGCGGGAAGCAGCTCCTCGGCGGCCTGACGGAGCATGACCGCCGCGAGTGCGCCCTCGCCCACCGCATCGGCGGCGTCGTCCGTCTTGAGTACGAACAGGCGCGCGACCCGGCCGTAGTACTTCTCCGTCACGGCGCGGATCCGGCGCGTACCGACCACGCGGATGAGGCCAGCCCGCTCCAGGACCTTGACGTGGTGCCCGACCGTGCCCTTCGGCATGCAGAGCGCCGTCGCCAGCTCGGTCGTGCTGGCGGCTCGCTCGCGCAAGAGCATGACGATTCGTGCCCGAACATCACCCCCGAGCGCGCGCAGCTGCTTCGGGTCGCGCACCTCGAGGACGTCCGCCGCGTCGTAATCGGTCAGTCGAGAACGGTCGATGATTGCGGAACATACGAGAAAACTCGACCATTCGCAAGCAGCGATAGTCTGGCGCCGCGATGAAGCCCATCGTCGTCGAGGTCGTACGGGGTCAGATCGTGGAAGCGCGCCATGCTGCGCATGCTGTGGCGGTTCGCTACGGCACGATCGAGGAGTCGGCCGGAGACGCGCATTTCTTCACGGCATTCCGGAGCTCGGCGAAGCCGATTCAAGCGCTTCCGGTCATCCGGTCGCGCCCCGATCTCGAGGAGGTGGAGATTGCGATTGCCTGTGCCTCGCACCTCGCTCGGCCCGAGCAGCTCGACGCCGTCCGTAGCCTCCTCGCCAAAGCACCGGCCGAGGAAGATGAGCTCGAATGCGGACCGGAGCCGACGCGCCTGGAGCACAACTGCTCGGGCAAGCACGCCGGCATGCTCGCCCTTTGTCGGGCGGAAGGGTGGGAGAGCCACGGCTACAGGCTGCTCGAGCACCCTTGCCAGCAGGCGATGCTCGAGGAAGTGGCTGCGGCGGCCGAGGTGGCTGCGGCTGATACGCCCCTGGGCGTCGACGGGTGCGGTGTGCCCACGTTCGGCTTGACGCTCGAGCGTATGGCGCATGCCTTCTCACGACTCGAGCAGCTCGACGGAGGGTCGGTCGCTACTCGGGCGATGCGCGCGTTCCCGGAGCTCATCCGCGCCCCGGGCGCGGCGGACACCGAGCTCATGCGCGCTCTTCCCGGCTGGACGGCGAAGGGAGGAGCAGAGGCGCTCCTCTGCGCGGCGTCGCCGGACGGCCTCGGCGTCGCCGTCAAGGTGGAGGACGGTGGCGGGCGCGCGGTGCGCACTGCCACGGCCGCGTTCCTCGGTCGCCTCGGGCTCGACCCGGGACCGCTGGCAGAGGTTCCGCTCGAGAACTCGCGAGGCGAGACGGTGGGCCTGATCCGCGCCTCCTAACCGCGCGGCCTTCCCGAAATGGCCAGGTCCTACTAGGATGCGCGCCCTGATGGTCAGGCCGGGCTGCGGGGTCCCGGCGTACGTGCATGTCGCAGGTCAGTATCCGTCGAGCGAAGGAGAACGCCAGGGTGGCCATGCTGTCCGTCGATATCTCTCTGCCGGAGTCGGAAGAGCTGCACCGGCTGATCGAGCAGGGTCTCGAGAAGGGGTTTCTGACCTACGACGAGATCGTGTCCTCACTTGACGAGGTCGAGCTCACCAAGGAGCAGGTCGAGGACTTCTACACGTACCTCATCGACCATTCGGTCGAGCTGGTCGAGGGCGTCGAGCACAAGTCGCTACCGCATGAGGAGCCTCCAGCCGAGGAGCTGAAGGTGGCGCCGAAGCTCGACCTCTCGGTTGAGCCTTCGCTCGACTCGCTTCGGCTCTATCTGCGGGAAATAGGGAAGGTGCCGCTCTTGACGGCCGGCCAGGAGATCTACCTCGCGAAGCGCATCGAGCGCGGAGACATGTCCGCGAAGCAGCACATGATCGAGGCGAATCTCCGGCTCGTCGTCTCGATCGCGAAGGGCTATCTCGGTCGCGGCCTCTCGTTTCTCGATCTCATCCAGGAGGGCTCGCTGGGCCTCATCCGTGCCGTCGAGAAGTTCGACTACCGGAAGGGATTCAAGTTTTCGACGTACGCGACGTGGTGGATCCGCCAGGCTGTGACACGCGCCATCGCCGACAAGGCGCGCACGATCCGGATCCCCGTGCACATGGTCGAGAAGCTGAACAAGGTCGTGCACATCGAGCGCCAGCTCGTGCAACGACTCGGGCGAGAGCCGCTCCCCGAGGAGATTGCGGACGAGCTCGATATCGCACCCGAGGAGGTGCGCGAGATCTTGCGCATGTCGCAGCTACCCGTCTCGCTCGAGAAGCCGATCGGCGAGGACGAGGACTCGTCGCTCGGCGACTTCGTCCCGGACGAGCTGGCCGAGTCGCCGTTCGATACAGCGTCGCTCTCGCTTCGGCGGGAAGACGTGGAGCTGGCCCTCGCGTCGCTTCCCGAGCGCGAGCGGAGGGTCATCGAGCTCCGCTACGGGCTCGACGGGTCGCAGCCGTGCACGCTCGAGGAGGTGGGCCGCGCTTTCGGGGTTACGCGCGAGCGAATCCGCCAGATCGAGAACAACACGCTGAAGAAGCTCGAAGGGCTGCCGGAGGCGCAGGCGCTCAAGGACTGCATGTAGCCAAGGTCAGGTCGTGCTGCCTGTCATTCGGCCGGCAGCAGCCCCGCCTCAGCGAGCGCCGCGAGTGCGCTCTCGCGTATGTCGCTCGCGACTTGGGAGACATCGGCCGCGAACGGGGCGAGTGCGACGACGCTGATCCAGGCGGTGCGCTCGGTGAGCTCGCCGACCTGGACGTCGAGATCGAGGGCGTCACCACCGGGCACGCCGCCTGCCGCTTCCGCGGTTAGCCGGCGAGCCTCGCCGAGGGGGGCGTCGAGGCGTAAAGGAAGCTGAACCGTGACGAGTCGGCGCGGGTCGGCCACGGATCGGTTCACGAGCGTGGTCGAGACCATTTTCGAGTTGGGAACGAGAATCCGGCGGCCCTCGTCCGTCGACAGCGCCGTGTAGCTCAGCGAGATGTCGTCCACGACTCCCGTGTGCTCGTCGATCGTGATCCGGTCTCCCAGGCGAATCGGCTGCGTGAACGCGAGGAGAACGCCCGACCCGAGATTGCCGAGCGGCGTCGTGAGCGCGAGGCCCGCGATGACCGCAAGCACTGCGCTCGACGCCAGGAACGCGCGCGCCACCTCTTGTGTCGCCGAGAAGACCGAGAGGACGCTCCAGAGGCCGATGAGCGCGGCAAGCGCGATCACGACCCGGAGCAAGAAGCGGTACGTCGTCCGCCGGCGCGCAGCGACCTGTGGATCGCGCTCGGCAAGCCTGCGCTCGTAGCGTTTGAAAGCAGCGTTGAGCGCAAGGCGCAGGACGACGACGGCGCCGATCCAGATGGCTGCCGTGACGATCGCGCGTACGAGATTCGAGTCCACGCGCCGGGATTCGGCGTTCGCGGCGGCGAGCCTTCTCGCGAGCTCCTACTCGCCGCCGAGCACGCGCGTCTTCGCCGCGGCGTATTCCTCGTCCGTGAGCTCGCCGCTTGCATGCAGGCCTGAGAGGGCCGTGAGCCGGGCGGTCAAGTCGCTACCGGCCGGTGTCGCCGTGGCAGCGCGAACGGGACCCGGCCTGCGTGCGGTCTCCCACCACTCGGTCACACCCCTGCGGAGCTCGTCGAGCGCGTCGCCGCCACTGGCGTCCGGGAACTCCTTCACTGTCTGCGCGCGCATCACCTCGATCCAGACGACGCCTAGGGCGATGAGCACGAGGACGACCAAATAGCGCGAGGTGTCACTCACGGGGCCGGTGAGGAGAAGCAGCAGACCGACGATCCCGAGCGCGGCATAGGGCCAGACGCGCGTGCGCGCGGCGGGAGCCACGAAGCGGCGAGCGTTGGTCGCGCGCGCGCCGCTGCCGGCGAGCCAGGACGCGACCACGAACGCGACGCCGACGGGAAGCATCCACCAGAACGAGCGGCGGAGGAGATCCGTGAGGATCTCCCAGGCATTGGCCGAGGCGTCCTTCACCTCGGTCTCCGAGACGAGCGAGTCGACCACGTAGTCGCCGACAAGCCCGACGGCCACGAGCCCGACGACTCCGGTGGCGAATATTGCGAAGCCGATCCGCCGCACCGCGCGGCGACGATCACGAGCGAGCCAGGCGGCGAGGACGAACAAGGCGATCGTGACGATCGGCAGCACCCACGCGAGCACCTTCAGCAGCTGCACGACGGCCTGGGCGGTGTCGAGCTCGTCCGAGCGCAGGACCTCGATCCTCCCTACATCTTCCGGGAGGTTGTCCTCGACCTGGTCGCGCAGGCCGATCCGGTCAGCCGCTTCGAGAATGATCAGCTCGAGGTCGAGCGCGACGACGCCTTCCTCGGTGGACACCGTGTTGCCCCCGCCCTCGAGGACGTCGACGAGCGCGATGTGGGACTCCTCGAGGCTCAGCGCCCACAGCCGCTGGAGGGCCGGCTGCTCGAGCGCCCGGTCGACCAGGCGGTAGGCGGCCTCTCGAACTGCGGCACTCGCCGGTCCGGAAAGCCCCTGGTAGTCGTCCGGTAGCTGGCCTTCGAGCTCGGCTTGGATGTCGACCGACGCATAGAGCTCGTCGACTGACCGCGTCGCGACCGCCTGCCGGATCGCGTCGTCCTCGATGAGCTCGGTACTCGTGTCGACGAAGACGTCCGTGTTCAGGGCAACCCGGTTGAGCCAGATCGCAAACGTCGACAGCAGGAGGAAAACTGCAGCGAGCACCACGAGCACCCAGACGCCGAGCGAGCCGGCGCGAGGGCTACGACGCGGCGTGGCACGTGCCGGCTCGGTCGACGTGCTCATCTGCTCGGCTCTTCCAGCGCGAAAGCCAGGTGCATGGCTCGGACCGCACGCTCGACGTCAGGGCGGTCGATCATGCAGGAGATCTTGATCGGCGAGGTCGAGATGAGTCGCACGCTGACAGCCTCGTCGGCGAGCGTCTGGAACATCTTCGCGGCCACTCCGGGGTGCGAGCGCATGCCCGCACCGACGAGCGAGACCTTCCCGAGGCCGTCGACTTCCTCGACTCGAAAGGCGCCGAGCGACTCTTGTGCGGATTCGACTGCACGGCGCGCGGCGGAGACATCGTTTGCCGAGACGGAGAACGACAGCGCGGCAGTTTTGTGCGGCACGTTTTGGAGGATTGTGTCCACGTTGACGTGCTCTCGGGCGACGGCGCCGAAGACGGCGGCGACCGATCCAGGTTCGTCGGGAAGCCCGTACAGCGCGAATACGACCTCGTCGAGCGAATGGGTGACCGCGGTCACCAGCGCCTGCTCCATCCCCTCGCCGCTTCGTACCACCGTGCCTGTGTCGTCCGAGAGTGTCGAGCGCGTGTGAATCGGGACGTCATGCGCTCGCGCGAGCTCGACGGCACGAAGCATGAGCACTCCCGCGCCCGAGGATGCCAGCTCGAGCATCTCCTCGTATGACAGCAGCGGCAGTCTGCGGGCCTCGGGCACGAGGCCAGGATCGGCGGTGAAGATCCCCGGCACGTCCGAGTAGATCTCGCACGAGGCACCGAGGGCGGCCGCGAGGGCGACCGCCGTCGCGTCCGTGCCGCCCCGTCCGAGGGTCGTCACATCCATCGTGTCCCGCGAAAAGCCCTGGAAACCCGCCACGAGGACGATCTTCTCGTCGTCGAGCGCTTGCAGCACGCGCACGGGTGTGATCTCGCGGATCTTGGCCTTCGTATAGACCGCATCCGTGAGGATTCCGGCCTGCGAGCCGGTGAACGAAACCGCTTCGTGGCCGAGATCGTGAACGGCCATGGCGACGAGGGCGCACGCGGTCCGCTCCCCGGTCGAGAGCAGCATGTCGAGCTCCCGGGGATCAGGGCTCGAGGACACGCGGCGCGCGAGCTCGAGCAGCGAGTCCGTTGTCCGGCCCATCGCAGTGATCGTTCCGACGACGCGCATGCCGCGCTCGCGGGCCGCCACGAGCCTGCGCGCGACCTCTCGCACCTGCTCCGGCTCGCTCAGAGTCGACCCGCCGAACTTCATGACGACGGTCTCGAAGTCCGTATCCGCGGCGGCGCTCATGCGGCAGATTGTTACGACGGCAGCAGAGGTCTAGGAATGCCCACCATCAGAAAACGGAAAGGGGGAAGGAGATGCTCAGAGTTTCACGCGTGAAGCTCGGTCTCCTAGTGGCGCTCGTCACCGGGCTCGTCCTGGTACCGACGGCGGCGCAAGCGGATCCGAGCTTCTACGTGACGCCGCTCTTCGGGAGCACGACCGCACCGGACGGCAGCCTCCTCGTGGCCGACGCGGGCCAGGGGATCGTCGACGGGGACGACGGCTCGCTCGTTGCCTCACTGCCGGGCATCAACGACGTCGACGCGGTCAGCGACAGCGAGCAGTGGGCGGTTGCGAGTGGGGAGGCAGGCGAGCAGAAGCTCTACAAGGTCGTGAACGGCGTGGCAGCGGAGTTCGCGGATATCCTCGCTTTCGAGCTGGAGAAGAACCCGCATCCGGCCACGAACGAGTCGAATGCCTTCGACGTCACCGATCTCGGACGCGGCGAAGCCCTTGTCGCGGACTCGGCGGGAAACACGCTGCTCGAGGTGCGCCGCTTCGGTAGCGTGAAGCTCGTCGCCGTTTTCCCGGACGAGCTCGTCTCGACCGACAATGCCAAGAAGATCTTCGGCTGTCCGGCCGGGCCGCCGATGATCTGCGGCCTGCCTTCCGAGATCCCGGCAGAGTCTGTGCCGACCGGTGTCGCGATCGGTCCGGACGGTGGGTTCTACGTCGGCGAGCTCAAGGGCTTCCCGGCTCCGATCGGCGAATCGAGGATCTGGAAGATCCGCCCCAACGCCCGGAACGTCAGGTGCGGCAAAGAGCCGGGTAGGTGCGCGGTCGCGCTGGACGGGTTCACGTCCATCATCGATCTCGCTTTCGGGCCTGACGGGTACCTCTACGTCGCGCAGATCGACGACGCGAGCTTCCTCGCAATGGAGCAGATGCAGGGCGTGGGAGGTTCCGTCCAACGTTGCAACGTCGCGGCCAAGGTGTGTACGAAGGTTGCGAGCGGGCTGCCGATGCTCACCTCGATCGCGTTCCGAGGTGACGGCAGTCTGTGGGGAACGACGTGGGCGCTCGTACCTGGAATGGGCGACGCCGTCCAGATCCTGCCTTAGGAGCTTCTCGAGACTGGGAGGGTGGCCGACGGCGCCCTCCCAGTCAGCTCTCGATCTTGCCCTCTGACCGCGAGCGATCCATGCCTCGAAATGCAGGGTTGAAGAAGCCGTAGCCCACGACCGCGGAATAGCCGACGCCGATGACGAGAAACGTCTTCGCGACCCCGATCGTGCCCACCAGCGCGCCGCCGACGAGAATTCCGAGAGGAATCGCGGCCCAGGCACCCGCCCTCACGGCCCCGAAGACTCGACCTCGCAGGTGGGTGGGTACGACCTCTGCCAGCACTGTGAAGATGAGCGGGTTAATAGGCCCGGCGGCAAACCCGACGACCGCTAGCGCAACCAGGGCGGCGGGCAACGTGGGACGCGTGGCCATCGCCAGGTAGACGAGCGGCAGCGCGGCGAAGCAACCGACGAACGTCCTCCGACGCGGGAGCCGGTGCCCGACGGCGCTGTACGCAAGCGCTCCGAGGAGCGCTGCGCCTCCGAAGACGCCGTACATGAGCCCCAGGTCGGTCGCACTGCCGTACTCATCTTCCGCAAAAACCGCCATGACGACCGGGAATGGCGCGTCGAGGAGGTTCGTGAGCAGCACCGTCAACACGACCGCGCGCAGGACGCGCTCGTTCCAGATGAAACGCATCCCCTCGGCAAGCTCTGCCAGGAACCGGCCGGGCGCCTCCTCCTCGGCGTTCGCTCCCGGTCGCGGCACGAAGAAGGAGACAAGCGCAGCCGAGATCAGAAAGCTGGCGGAGTTCAGCCACAGCGCATTCGTGGCGCCGAATGCAGCGACGAGAAGGCCGCCGAGCGGGGCTCCGACGAGCAGCGCTCCCTGCTGGATGCCTCCTCGGATTCCGCTCGCGCGCTCCATGCGTATTCCGGCGAGCTCGACCATGTCGGGAAGGACCGCCGCTCGGGCCGTGGCTCCGGGCGCGTCGAGCAGTGCCCCGACGAACACGAGGATCATGAGCTGCCACAGCTCGATGCCGACGGTCAGGTGGAGCAGGGGGATAGCCGCGACAGCTCCGGCGCTGGCGAGATCGGCGACGACGCTCGTGGTGCGGAACCCGAGCCGATCCACGATGACGCCGCCGAAGAACGCGGCGATCACGATCGGCAGGAAGTTGAAGAAGACGACGAGCGCGGTGAACGTCGCGCTCCCCGTGGTCGTCAGCACGAACCACGGGATCGCGAGTTGCGCGATCGCGTTGCCGGTCAGCGAGATCGCGTCGGCAACGTAGAGCGCATTGAGCGGTGTTCGCTTCACGCGCGAGCACGCTAGTCGAGCCCGTGCCCGTCTCTACAATCCGCCCGGCTGTGAACCTCGTCGTCTATGTCTCGGACGCGCTCCGTGCGGATCATCTCGGTTGCTACGGCGCCCGCTTCCTGAAAACGCGCACCATCGACGAGCTTGCGGCGGGCGGTGTTCGCTTCGACCAGGCCATCAGTGCCGCGGCCTGGACGGCGCCCTCGATGACCTCGATGGTGACCGGCCTCTACGCCCACCGCCACGGTTACCTGCATTGGGACGTCGAGCTCGATCCTTCCCTCGAAACGATCTTCGGCGCATTTGGTCGCTCGGGCTACGAGGTCGGGACGTTCGTGTTCGACCGCAACTACCTCTTCAAGGATCTCCCGGAGGCGAACGTCGCGGGCACGAGCGAGACGCTCGACGGCGCAATCGCGTGGCTGCGCGGGCACCGCGACCGGCCCTTCCTGCTCTTCTTCCACAACTGGGCGACCCACATGCCCTACGACATCCGCCACTCGGAACGCGGAGACTGGCTCGCGGCGAAGGAGGAGGTCATATCCGGGATCCAGGGCGACTCGGCCTCGGCGCTCGAGGCGACGCGGGAGGCCTACCGGCAAGCGGTGGAGCGCCAATCGGAGGTTCTCGTCGCCTCGCTCCTCGAGGAGCTTGACGCGCTCGGTCTCCGCGAGAGCACTGCAGTCGCATTCCTCTCGGACCACGGCGAGTCGTGGGGCGAGCGGTTCGAGGACAAGCGGGACGTCCAGGGCGTGTACCACATGCACGGGGCGACGCTGCACGACGAGGTCGTCCAGATCCCGCTCATCCTCTCGTCCCCCGGGCGGCTCGACTCGCAGGTCGTGTACTCGCAGGTGCGCTCGGTCGACCTCGCGCCGACGCTGCTCGAGCTCGCGGGCATTCCGGCCGGCGAGCTGGACGGCGAGTCGCTGCTCTCGCTCGTCGACGCGGGCGAGGAGGGCGACCGCCCCGCAATCCTCGCCGGGACAGATCGCGGCGCCCTCACCCAGCTTGCCGTCCGCCTCCCGCCGTGGAAGCTCATCGTCGACATCGAGACGGGGGAGGAGACCGTGTATCGCCTCGATGTGGATCCGCGCGAGCGCTCACCCCGATCCTCGGCCGAGGTTCCGGCGGAGATCCGCGACCTCCTCTACCGGGAGCTCGAGTCGGTCGAGCGTCGGGAGCTGACGCGGGAGGAGGAAGCGGTCGTGACGAAACGTCTTGCCGACCTCGGCTACCTCTGATGCTCTCGTGACCGGCCTGTCGACGCTCCCGGCGACTCTCTATGCGCGGATGTACTTCATCCGACGTTTCGAGGAGACGCTCCTCGACCTCTTTGCCCAGGGGAAGCTCGTGGGCACGACGCACACGTACATCGGGCAAGAGGCAAACGCTGTCGGCATCGTCGACCACCTCGAGCCCGAGCGCGACGTCGTCTTCTCGAACCACCGCTGCCACGGCCACTACCTCGCCTTCACCGACGACGCGTTCGGCCTGCTCAGCGAGGTCATGGGCAAGGCAACGGGCACGTGCGGTGGCAAGGGTGGAAGCCAGCACCTGTGCCGAGGGAACTTCTACTCGAACGGCGTGCTCGGCAGCATCGTCCCCGTGGCGACCGGGATTGCGCTCGCGGAGAAGAAGAAGGGCACGGGCGCCGTCTCGACCGTGTTCCTCGGCGACGGCACGCTCGGCGAGGGCGTCACGTACGAGTCGCTCAACATGGCGTCTCTCTGGCAGCTTCCGGTCCTCTTCGTCGTCGAGAACAATCACTACGCGCAGTCGACGCCGATCGAGCTCGAGCTCGCCGGCTCGATCGCGGCGCGCGGGTCGGCGTTCGGCGTCGAGGTCGCCGAGCTCGACACGACGGACGTGGCCGAGGTACACGAGACGGCAGGTTGGGCCGTAGCCCGGATCCGCGAGACGGGCGAGCCGTTCTTTCTCGTGCTGCACACCTACCGCTTCAGTCCGCACTCGAAGGGCGACGACAATCGCGATCCGGGCGAGATCGAGAAGCGGCGCGAGCGAGATCCGCTCCAGATCGCAGGCGACCGGCTCGGTCCGGCCGAGCGGGAGGGAATCGAGCAGGCCGCCGAGCAGCGACTTGCCGAGACAGTCGCCGCGGCAGACGAAGCACCGGCTGCGGAGGCAGCGTGAGCGCTCCCTCCCACAAGCGCTGCGTCCAGGCGCTGAACGAAGGACTGCACGAGGTGTTCGCGGAGCGCGACGACGTCTATCTCCTCGGCGAGGACGTGCTCGACCCGTACGGCGGTGCGTTCAAGGTGACGCAAGGCCTTTCCGACGCCTTCCCCGATCGCGTGCTGACGACGCCGATCAGCGAGGGCGGCCTCTTCGGGGTGGCGGCCGGGATGTCCCTACGAGGACTGCGCCCCATCCTGGAGATCATGTTCGGCGACTTCATCGCCCTCGGCCTCGACCAGGTTGTCAACGGGATCTCGAAGTTCCGCGAGATGTACGACGACCAGGTGACTGTGCCGCTCGTCGTCCGGACGCCGATGGGCGGGCGCCGCGGCTACGGGCCGACGCACAGCCAGTCGCTCGAGAAGCTTCTGCTCGGTATCCCGAACATCTGCGTCGTCGCCGCGAGCGAGTGCCACGATCTCGGCGGGCTGCTCGCGAACGCCGTGGACGACGACCGCCCCGTGTTCTTCATCGAGAACAAGCTCATGTACGGGCGGCCGAACCGGCGTCCGGAGGAGGGACACATCGGCGAGCTCGCCGTCCGGGAGACCGGGACGCGATACCCGGCGCTCACGTTCTCGGGCACGGACTTCACCGAGGCGAGCGCCACGATCGTGACGTACGGCGGGATGGTGCCCATCGTGCTCGATGCAGTCACCGAGCTCATCCTCGAGCGGGAGCTCTTCTGCGAGGTTGTCGCGCTCTCCCAGCTCCTGCCGATGGAGCTTGAGCCGGTCTTCGAGTCCGTTGCGCGAACGGGTGCGCTCGTCACGGTCGAGGAGGGAACCTTGACCGGCGGCTTCGGCGCGGAGATCACCGCTCGGGTTCAGGAGGAGGCCTGGAGCGACCTGCGCCGCCCGGTGCAGCGCGTGGCGGCGCGCGACGGGATCATCCCGTCGGCGCGGCCGCTCGAGGACGCGATGCTGCCGAGCGCGGGCGACGTCGTCGAGGCGGTCGTCGCGCTCGAGGCCGTGCGAAGCTAGCAAGGTCATGCTCGAGATCGTCCTGACGCGCGAGGACGCGAACACGGAGTTCGCGCTGCTTGCCGAGTGGCTTGTCGAGGACCGCGCCGAGGTCGCGCAGGGGCAGCCCGTCTGCGTCGTGGAGACGACAAAGGCGACGGTCGAGATCGAGTCGCCGGGTGCCGGGAGTCTCGTGCAGCTCTACGACGACGGCATCGAGGTCGAGCTTGGCAAGACGATCGCGGTCGTCGCCGAGAGCGCGGACGAGCTCGAGACAGCGATCGCCCGCCGCGAGCCGAGATCTGCGGCCGAGTCCAAGCCGACCGACAGCAAGGCGACGAAGAAGGCGATCGAGCTCGCGGAACGCCATGGCATCGACCTCGCCTCGATCGAGAAGCGCGGCTTCATCACGGAGAAGGACGTCGAGGCAGCGATCGCGAAAGCCGCCGCGACTGCCGGCCCGTCCACACAACCCGCACTCGCCGGCATCTCGACAGCCGGCGTGTCGCTCCCCGAGTCGCTCGACCTCGACGAGGACGCCGGCCGGCTCGACGAGGGGTTCTTCGAGTCGCTGCGCACCGACCCCGAGGCGTTCCGCGCGCTTTCCTCGGACGAGAAGATCGAGCGCTACCGCGAAAACGGGGCACAGATCGGCGAAGGCGTCGCCTTCGGCCTGCGAACCATCTTGGTGGCTCCTCGCATCGTCGTCTCGCCTGGTGTTGCCATCGGCCCGGACGGCACTGTGGTCTGCGAGGAGCTGGTCGCGATCGGCGAGCTCACCCAGTTCGGACCGGATCTCGATCTCCGCTGCCGCCGTGCGTATATCGGCGCGGGCGTCTGGGCTGGGAGGTCGATCAGGATCGGCGGCGGCGGTCACCGCGACCCGTGGGCGACTCTCGCGGTCGGCGACCTTGCGTTCATCGGTGACGAGGCGTTCATCAACGTCTGCCGGCCCGTGCTCATCGGCCGCGAAGCGTTCGTGACCATGCGGTCGATGATCGTCACCCACAACATCGGCCACTCGCTGCTCGAAGGCTTCGAGAACCGGTTCGCTCCGGTCGTGCTCGAGGATCGCGCTCAGCTCGGGCTCGGCGCGGTGCTCTATGCGGGAGTGCGGATCGGCGCCGAGGCGATCGTCGCCTCGAACTCGTACGTCGTGGGCGACGTTCCGGCACGCGCCTTCGCGATCGGTGTCCCCGCCAAGGTCACGGGCAGTGCCGCGCACACGCTCTCCCGCTCCCGGCAGGCCGAGCTCGCGCGAAGGATGGTCGACGAGCTGCACGAGCTCCTCGCGCTTCGCGGACACGACGTCTCAGCGGTCAGCGACGGGGACGGGCGAGGGTTCGACGTCGAGGGGACGCGCGTCTACTTCACGCCGAGCTACGGCGGCGGCGGTGACAGCCCGGCCGTGGTGTTGACGCTCGAGCGCGCAGGAGACGTTCCCGATGGAGTCGGCGTGCTTGACCTGCTCGGACGGCAGGTGCACGGGAGCGGCGGAATCGTTCTCGACTCGGTCCGCGAGTTTTGCCGCAAGCGCGGGATCCGCTTCGAGCCTGGCCCCTGGCGGTATCAGGGCGGTCTCATCTAGTGGCCGCCCCGGAGGCCGTCGAACGACTCGCGCAGCTCGCCCTCTTTGCCGATCTCCGCTGGCCCGAGCTCGAAGCGGTCGCACACACTTTCGACGAGGAGGTCTTCGCCCAAGGCCAGCGGGTGCTGCGGCAGGGGATCACCGGTGGCTCGTTCTACGTCATCGTCGAGGGCGACGCCGCGGTCGTGATCGACGGCCAGGAGCGCGCACGCCTCGGGCGAGGCGACTTCTTCGGGGAGATCTCCGTCCTCCTCGGTGGCGTGCCGATCGCCGACGTGCGTGCCGAGACCCTCCTCCGCTGCCTCGTCCTGCCGGGCCCCGAGCTCGAAGGGTTCCTGCTCGAGCATCCGCCGGTCATGCTCCGCATGCTCCAGGCCGTCGCCCGTCGGCTCCGCGACGCGAGCCGGTGGAGCTAGAGGCTTGAAGCCGTTCCCGCCCGGCGAGTACCCGGTCCTCGTCGTCGGGAGCGGGCCGGGCGGCCTGCAGGCGAGCTACTGCCTCCGGCGACTTGGCGTCGACCACGCCGTGCTCTCTGCCGACGATGGCCCCGGCGGGATGTTCCAGCGCTTCCCGCTCTTCGAGCGCCTCATTAGCTGGACACACGCAGGCGCAGACGCGGAGCGTGGGACGCGCGAGTACGAGCTCCACGACCAGAACAGCCTCGTCGCCGACGACCCCGCGCTCGGCGCGCTCGTTCCAGGCCAGCTTGCGGATGGGCACCGGCGACCGTCGCGAGACGAGATGGTCGCGGCCATGCGCTCGTTCGCCGAGCGCGCGCCCATCCCGGTGCGCTACGAGTGCCGCTGGGAGTCGACCAAGCAGGAAGACTCGGCTTACGTGCTCGCGACGAGCGACGGGGAGTACCGCTGTCGCGCTGCGGTCTTCGCCATCGGTATGACCCAGCCGTGGATACCCCCGATCCCGGGCCTCGAGCTCGAGCAGCACTATGTCAACGTCGACTGCGCTCCGGATCGCTATCGCGGCAGGCGCGTCGTCATCGTCGGCAAGCGCAACTCGGCGTTCGAGATCGGCGAGGCGATCTCACGCCAGGGACTGCGCGAGCTGACTCTCGTATCTCCGCGCTCGCCCGACCTCGGCCGCCTCGCGCGCTCGCCGCTCCGGCCCTGGTATCTGACGACGTACGACGAGCACGTGCGCGGCGCGCCGGGACGATTCGTCCTGAACGCCTCGGTCGACCGGGTCGAACATCGCGAGGGCGGCTTCGTCGTCCACGCACTCGACCCGACTCGGTCGGAGCCGTTACTGCTGGAGGCCGACGACGTCATTGCCGCCACCGGCTTCTCGACGCCGTTGCAAGATCTGCCGGAGCTCGGCGTCGCGACCGTGCGGGAGGGGCGGCTACCCGCACTAAGCGCATTCTGGGAAAGCGTGACGGTGCCGGGCCTCTTCTTTGCAGGGAACGTCAGCGACGCGGCCCCGGGGCTCCGCAAGCACGGCGTCGCGAGCCTCTCGACGATGGTCGGCGGATTTCGCTACAACGCACGCGTTCTTGCGAGGCATTTGGCGGAGACGCTTTTCGGGATGTCCTCGGAGCGGCCGCGCATCGAGCGAGACTGCATCTCGGCCTTCCTGCTGCACGAGTTGAACCACTCACCCGAGCTCGCCTTCCAGAAGGGCTACCTCGCCCGCGTGCTGCGCGCGTCTGACGACGAAGGCGCGATCCTCGACGAGGGGATTCTTCCGCTCGAGGTCTTCGTGGACGGCTCCGCTGACGGTGTCGCAATCACGCTCGAGTTCGACGCGGAGGAGACGATCAGGCCGGTGGTCTACGTGCGGCACGATGGCGTGCTGCACGAGGAGCTGCTGGCGCCGCACCCGCTCCGTCGCTATGACGGGCAGCCCTATCTCGAGGACGTCGAGAAGCTCCTGCGGCCGCTGCTCCGTTAGCCCGTTTCGCCCGTTAGGAGAGAGCCGCGGCCAGTGGAGCCGGTACGTCCGGGGTGCGCGGGGGTAGCTTCGCGAGAAGCTCGCGTACGGCGTCCTCGTCTCCCCGAACCGTGACGGCATCGAGCTCACGGTTGACAAGGAGCTCGTAGAAGGACGCGACATCCCCTTCGACCACTGCTTGGGGCATCTCCGCGGAGCCGGCATAGGCCTCGTCGCCTTCGACGTATCCCACTTCGTCTCCGACCCGAAACTCGATGCACGATGCCGTTGGCGGGAGCGCGATGCGCAACGCGCCTGCGAGCCAGCCTGGCTCGAGTACACCCTCCGAGGTCGGAGGCCCGAGGGAGCGCGCCCCCCAGTGCGCCAGCTGGTGCATCACCGGACGGAGTGCCTCGCCATACTCGGTCAGCTCGTAGACGGTGGAGGCGGCGGGCGGCGGGAGCTGCCGACGGTGGATCACGCCGCCTTGCTC